>DASXXY010000170.1:0-5452 GCA_036502805.1 Gaiellales bacterium
TTGCGCAGGCCGTAGGCGTAGATCTCGGGCGCGACGCCCGGGGCGAACGGCTGGCCCGGGCCGACGGAGTACGGCTGCGTGCGGGGATCGATGCGCAGGATCTTGCCGAGCAGCACGCTCGTGTCCTGCCCGTTCGCGCCGACGGTCGCGTCGCCGACGCCGATGTAGAGCAGGCCGTCGGGACCGAACTGCAGCTGGCCGCCGTTGTGGCGCGTGGCCGTGTGCGGGATCGCGAGCACGGTGCGATGGCCGGCATCGGCGACGTCGGCGCCTGGCGCGGCGTGGAACTCCCAGATCGCGATCGTGCCGTCCGTCTCGGTGGCGTAGGCGTAGACGAGGCCCGAGGTCGCGTAATCCGGCGCGAACGCGATCGAGAGCAGCCCGCGCTCGCCCTCGGTGCTGATCTCGCTCGCGACGTCGAGGAAGGGCGTGGGCAGCACGACGCCGTTCTTGACGACGCGTACCGTGCCGCCGCGCTCGACGACGAAGATGCGCGACGGGTCGCCGGGCGGCGACGTCACGTAGACCGGCGATGCGAACGTCCCGACCGGCGTGAGCACGACGTCGGGCACGTCGGCAACGGCGCGGCTCGCGTGCCCGTGCAGCGCCGGCAGCCCCGCGAGCAGGGCGACCGCGCCGAGCGCGGCGACGACCAGGCCTGCGCGCATGCGCCGGCCCGTGCCTGCCGAAATACCGAGCCGCCGCGTCACGTGCGCCACGGTACCCCGGGTCTTTCCAGGGCAAACACCCTGTCGTGGGGTGTTCTGGTGGGTGGGCCCGCGGCTCCCCGCCTTCAGCGGCGCGAGCGCCGGCCCGTGCCCACGATGATCTCGCAGACGGCCGCCATCACCCCGGCCGCGACGCCGATCGCGATGATCCGCCCGTCGACGCGGTGATCCATCGCCGCGAGCGCGCCGAGCCCCGTCGCGATGGCCACGACGAGCGCGATGCGCCACTCGTCGCCGACGACGAACTCCCACCAGAAGCGACCGAAGCGGCGCAGGAAGCTCACGCGACGAGCGCCTCGCGCTCACGGCGCAGGAGGTGCATCGCCAGCTGCGAGCACGCGATCCAAGCCACGAGGATGAACGGGATGGCGACGTCGCCGCCCGGCCACTCGACGGGGTGGCGCGAGCTCGCGACGGCATTCAGGCCCTCGACGAGCCAGAACAGGCCGAACGTGGAGAGCAGCACGCCCACGCCGTGCTTGATGAGGTTCTCGGGGACGCGCGAGAGCGGGCGGTGGACGATTGCGCCGACGGCGAGCACGATCCCGAACGCGACGGCCGCGCCGACGATCGCCGGCCTGCGATCGGCCGCGCTGGCGCCGAATCCGACGACGATGAAGACGACCTCGAGGCCTTCGAGCAGCACGCCCTTGAACGTGATCGTGAAGGCGTACCAGTCGAGGCCGTAGCGGCGCTCGCCGCCCGCGAGCAGCGCGGCCTCGCGCTCCTCGGCGAACGCCTGCTGCTCGTCGTGCAGCGCCTTGTAGCCCGTGCTGCGGAGGATCGCCTTGCGCAGCCACTGCAGCCCGAACGTCAGCAGCAGCACCCCCACCACCAACTGCAGCCACTCCCGGGGAACGTGATCGGTGATGCCCGGGCCGATGGCGGCGACCGCCGCGACGAGCAGCAGCAGCGCCGTCGCGGCCCCCCACAGGCTCGAGCGCCAGCCGCGGGTGACGCCGAGCGCGAGCACGATCGTGAGCGCCTCGACGAACTCGACGGCCGAGGCCAGGAATGCGGCCGCGCCCGTCCCGAGGCCGGAGATGCCCACGCCGGCGCCTCAGCAGTCCGGGTCGGTGGGCGGGGTGCGGGTCGTCATCGGCATGCGCATCCGAAGGATGCGCCACGCGATCCTGCGCGTGCCGTCCTGACCTCCGCCTGAACGCCGGCGGCGAGCCTCGCGGCGCCAGTCAGGAAGTCGTCAGCCTCGCGCCGGGACACTGGCCGTGGCGGCGAAGCGCTTCGCTCCGAGAGCACACGGCCGGAGCGCCTGCGCTGCCGCACCCGAATCGATGGGAGCCCCATGATCGACGTTCGCGATCTCTCCAAACGCTACGGCGACAAGCTCGCCGTCGACCACCTCACGTTCACCGTCCGCCCCGGCATGGTCACGGGCTTCCTCGGCCCGAACGGCGCCGGGAAGTCGACGACGATGCGCATGATCCTCGGCCTCGACCGTCCCACCACCGGATCGGTCACCGTCGACGGCAAGCCCTACCGCGAGCACCCCGCCCCGCTGCGCGAGGTCGGCGCGATCCTCGAGGCGCGCGCGATCCACACCGGCCGCTCGGCCTACAACCACCTGCTCGCGCTCGCGCAGACGCACGGCATCCCGCGCAGCCGCGTCGACGAGGTGATCGCGCTCGTCGGCCTCCAGGACGTCGCGCGCAAGCGCGTCGGCGCGTTCTCGCTCGGCATGGGCCAGCGCCTCGGCATCGCCGCGGCGCTGCTCGGCGATCCGCGCACGCTGATCCTCGACGAGCCCTCCAACGGCCTCGACCCGGAGGGCATCCGCTGGATCCGCAACCTCCTGCGCTCGCTCGCCGGCGAGGGCCGGACGATCCTCGTCTCCTCGCACCTGATGAGCGAGATGAGCATGATGGCCGACTGGCTGATCGTCGTCGGCCGCGGACGGCTGATCGCCGACACGACGGTCGAGGGCTTCGTCCATCTCGCCTCCGGCGACGGCGTGCGCGTGCGCACGCCGGATGCCGCACGCCTGCGCGCGCTCGCAGCCGACCTCGACGGCGTCACGGTGAGGGAGGACGACGAGGGCGGCGACGCGTCCGCCCTCTCGCTCCAGGGCATCTCGTGCGAGGCGCTCGGCGAGCTCGCCGCCGCCAACCGCATCGTGCTGCACGGGCTCGCGCCCGAGCAGGCGTCGCTGGAGGAGGCCTTCATGCGGCTGACGATGGATTCGGTCGAGTACCACGCCGCGCCGACACCGGCCGACGCGGCCGTCGGAGCGGGCCGATGAGCGCCGCGGCGGCGTCCCCCGAGCCCGCCTCGGTCGCGACCGGCAGCGGCGTCTCGTTCGCGCGCGTCGTGCGCTCCGAGTGGACGAAGCTGTGGTCGCTGCGCTCCACGCGCTGGGCGCTCGCGGTCTCCTTCGTGGCGATGGCGGGCCTCGGCATCGTCATCTCGGCCGTGCAGATGGCGCACTGGCGGCAGATGAGCGAGCACGACCGGGCGACGTTCGATCCGGTCGACGTGAGCCTCGGCGGCTGGCACCTCGCACAGCTCGCGATCGGCGTGCTCGGCGTGCTGCTGATCTCGGGCGAGTACTCGACCGGCCAGGTGCGCTCGACGTTCGCAGCCGTCCCCCACCGACTGCCCGTGCTGTGGGCGAAGGCGCTCGTCTACGCCGTCATCACGCTCGTGCTGATGCTCGTCGCGTCGTTCGCCGCCTTCCTCGTCTCGCAGCCGATCCTGCGCGGCCACCACGTCGAGACGACGCTCTCGAGCCCGCACGTGCTGCGCGCGGTCGTCGGCGCTGCGCTCTTCCTGACCGTGACGGGGCTCTTCGGGCTCAGCCTCGGCGCGCTCGTGCGCAACACCGCCGGCGGCATCGCGACGTTCGCCGGCCTGATGTTCGTGCTGCCGGGAATCACCGCGATCCTGCCCAACAGCTGGGGCGACCGCGTCGACCCCTACCTGCCGCTGAGCGCCGGCACCGACATCCTCGCGATCCACCCGGATGCGAGCGCCCTCTCGGCCTGGACGGGCTTCGCGCTCTTCCTCGGCTACGCGCTCGCCGCGCTCGCCGCGAGCGCCGTCCTACTGCTGCGCCGCGACGTCTGAGCTCAGGCGCCGATGCGGTAGCCAACCCCGTGCACGGTGTCGATCGGCGTCGCAGCGCCGATCGACCCGAGCTTCCGGCGCAGGCGCGAGACGCACGCGTCGAGCGTGTTGTCGAGCACGGGGGAGCCGTCGGGCCAGCCGGCCGTGACGAGCGAGCGGCGCCGCACGACCTCGCCGGGGCGGCTCAGGAGCGTGCTCAGCAGGCGGTACTCGATCGGCGTCAGCGACGTCCGGGCACCGCCGTTCACCACCGCGTGCGTGAGCGCGTCGAGCCACAGGCCGCCGGCCTCGAGCCCCGGGCGGCGTCCGCTGCGGCGCAGCACGGCGCGTGCGCGCTCGGCCAGCTCGGCGAGCGCGAACGGCTTCGTGACGTAGTCGTCGCCGCCGGCCTCGAAGCCGGCGAGCCGCTCGGGCACCGCATCGCGGGCCGTGAGGAAGATCACGGGCACCGCATCGCCGCGCGCGCGCAGCGTCGCGCAGACGTCGCGGCCGTCGGCGTCCGGGAGTCCCACGTCGAGGATCAGCAGGTCGGCCCCGCGCGCAGCGTAGGAGCGCAGCAGCTCGGAGCCGCTGCCCACCGCCTCGATCTCGAACTGCTCCTCGCGCAGCCCGCGCGCGACCAGCTCGCGCAGGCCCGCGTCGTCCTCGGCCAGCAGGAGCGAGTACCGCATGCCCTGAGTATGCCCGGCGCTCGCAGGCCGCCGGCGGCGCGTTCAGGCTCGCGTCAGGCGTGCGCCCGTAGCGTCCGGGCATGCGCACGCGCAGGCTCGTGCCCCCGCCGGCCGCCGTCGCCCCCGGAGCCGGCGAGCAGGCAGGCGATACTGCCTGGTGATGCCCTCGTCCGTGCACGTCGTCGAGGACGACGAAGAGCTCCGCCGCCTGATCCTGCGCGGACTCGCCGAGGAGGGCTTCGACGTCAGCGGGAGCGCCGGCGCCGCGGCCGCGCTCCGGCATCAGGCGGCGCGGCCGGCCGACGCGCTCGTGATCGACATCGGGCTCGGCGACGCCGACGGCCGCGACCTCTGCCAGGCGCTGCGCGCAGGCGGCGTGCAGTCCCCCGTGCTCTTCCTGACGGCGCTCGACGCGGCGCCCGACCGCATCTCGGGGTTCCGCGCGGGCGGCGACGACTACGTCACGAAGCCGTTCGCGTTCAGCGAGCTGGTCGCGCGCCTGCAGGCGCTGCTGCGCCGCGGGGACATCCCCTCCGCGACCGCCGTGGCGGGCGTCGGCCTCCGCCTCGACCCCGCGGAGCTGATGGTGCACAGCGGTCACGCCGGCATCGCGCTGACGCAGACGGAGTACCGCATCCTCGGAGCGCTCGCGGGTCGCCCCGGCGAGACGCTGCGGCGCGCGGAGATCGCGGGCGCCGCCTGGCCGGACGGCGCGATCGTGAGCGAGAACACCATCGACGCCTACATCGCGCGCCTGCGCCGCAAGCTGCGGGCTCTGCCGGATGCACCGGAGATCGTGACCGCGCGCGGCGTCGGCTACGTCCTGCGATGAGAGCCGGGCGCCCTCGCGGCATCCGCTCGCGGCTGCTGACGACGAACGCCGTCGTGATGCTGCTCGCGCTCGCCGCGCTGACGGCGGCCTCGAACGCGGTCCTCCGGCACTCGCTCGACGGCGACGCGACGAGCCTTGCG
>DASXXY010000171.1:0-6396 GCA_036502805.1 Gaiellales bacterium
GCGCGCGTCGACGACCTCATGGCCGCGCTCGAGGCGAGCCTCGCCGCTGCGACGCAGCAGGCCACGGCCAAGAAGGCCGCCGCGCCCAAGAAGCCGCGCCGCGCCGCGGCGCCCAAGGCCACCTAGCTCCATCGTCCGCGCGCGCCCGGCGGCGCGTCTACGCTCCGCGGTGCCGTGAAGCCGATCCTCGCAATCGAGCAGGATCCCACGCTGCCGGGCCTCGGGCTGCTCGGGCGTGCGGTGCGCTCGCGTGCGCTGCCGATCGTCTCGGCGCACGCCTGGGAGGGCGACCTCGACGGGCTGCGGCCGGGCGACTTCGGCGGCGTCGTGCCGCTCGGCGGCTCGATGCAGTCGTGGGACGAGGCGGCGCTGCCGTACCTCCGCCGCCAGCGCGAGTTCCTGCGCGAGGCGGTGGAGCAGGGCGTGCCCGTGCTCGGCATCTGCCTCGGCGGCCAGTTGCTCGCGCGCGCGCTCGGCGCGGAGGTGCGCCCGGCCGAGCGCCTCGAGGCGGGCTGGCTCGCGATCGAGCCGACCGCGGGAGCGGCGGATGACCCACTGCTGCGCAGCCTGCGTGGCCCGGTCGGCGTCTACCACTGGCACACGGACGTCTTCGACCTGCCCGCGGGCTCCGTGCGCCTCGCGCGCAGCGAGCAGAGCGCGAACCAGGCCTTCCGCTACGGCGAGCGCGCCTGGGGGCTGCAGTTCCACCCCGAGGTCGACGCGCCGCTGTTCGCGGGCTGGATGCAGAACTACGCGGACGCCCCGGCGGCGGTGGGGCTCGACCGCGCCGAACTCGAGGCTGCGATCGCGACGGGCTCGCCGGCGTTCACGGACGCGCTCTTCGGCGCGTTCTGCACGGCCTGCGCAGACGCGGCCGCGGACGCCTAGGCGCCGCGGCTCAGCTGCGGGGGTCGCGCTCGCGCCACTCGGCGCCCGGGCTCCAGGCGTTCGGCCGGCGGCTGTCGACGCCGAGGCGCAGCGAGAGGACGGGCAGTGCGACGAAGAGCACGAGAGCGATTACGACGGCGGCCATGGTCAAGTCCCTTCCCTGATTGACTTCCTTCTGTAGTATCTGCGCGTGCGATCGATAAGTGAAATACCGATAACCACTGGAAGCGATCATGTCTGCTGATGGACTCGTCGGAGTCGAGGCGCGCCACCTCGCCGCGCTCCAGGCCGTGGCCGAGGAATCCTCCTTCTCGCGCGCAGCGCTGCGGCTCGGCTACGCGCAGTCGGCCGTCTCGCAGCAGATCGCCGCGCTCGAGCGCGCCGTCGGCCTCAAGCTGATCGAGCGCCCGGGCGGCCCGAAGCCCGTGTCCGTGACCGAGGCGGGCGAGATCGTGCTGCGCCACGCCGACCGGCTGCTGGCGCGGCTCGGCGCCTTGCGCGCCGACCTCGACCAGCTCGTCGCCGGCGAGTCGGGGACGCTGCGCGTCGGCACGTTCCAGTCGGCCGGCGCGCGCATCCTGCCCGGCGTCGTGCGCGAGTTCCGCGCACGCTGGCCCGAGGTGCGCGTCGAGATCCGCGAGGAGCTCGACGAGTCGATCCTGCTCGAGGCCGTCGCTGCGGGTGCGCTCGACCTGACCTTCGCATCGGCGAGCCAGCCGGTGCCGCCGCAGCTCGACAGCGGGATCCTGCTCGAGGATCGCTACGTCCTGCTGGCACCGCCGGGCAGCCCCTACCGCGGGCGCACGAACGTGGAGCTGCAGGAGCTCGACGGGCTGGACGTGATCGAGCCGCCGAAGAACGTCTCGTGCGAGCAGATCCTGCAGCGCGCGTGGGCCGCCGCCGGCGTCAGCCGCCGGACGGTCTTCCGCACGGACGACAACCTCACCGTCATGCGCATGGTCGGCGCCGGCATCGGTCACGCGCTCGTGCCGGAGCTCGCCGCCGAGCCCGGTCTCGACGCCGACGTCGAGATCGTCCCGGTCGCGGGCGGTGCGCTCGTGCGCCGCATCGCGATCTACTGGCACCGCGATCGCTATCGCTCGCGCGCGGCCGACACGTTCGTCGAGATCGCGCGCGAGGTCGGCGCCGAGATCCTGCAGCATCAGGTCGCCTGACCGCAGCCGCTCCCGGTAGCCGCGACGTACGCTGCTCGCCGTGAACACCACCCACGCGATCGTGCTCGGCTTCGTCCAGGGCATCACGGAGTTCCTGCCGGTCTCGAGCACCGGGCACCTGCGCATCGTGCCCGCCTTCCTCGGCTGGGAGGATCCGGGCGCGGCGTTCACCGCGGTCACGCAGCTCGGCACGATGGCGGCGATCCTCGTCTTCTTCCGCGCCGACATCTCGCGGATCGTCGTGGCCTGGGTGCGGGGGCTGCGCGACCCCGTCGTGCGCCAGACGCTCGACTCGCGCATCGGCTGGTACGTCGCCGTCGGCACGATCCCGATCGGCATCCTCGGCTTCGCGTTCCGCAACCAGGTCGAGACCGGCGCCCGCAACCTGCAGCTGATCGGCGCGGCCCTGATCGCGCTCGGCCTGGTGCTGCTCTACGCCGAGCACGTCGCGACGCGCAGTCGCGGCATCGAGTCGCTGACGATGCGCGACGGCATCCTCATCGGCATCGCGCAGGCCTGCGCGCTCATCCCGGGCGTCTCGCGCTCCGGCGCGACGATCACGGGCGGCCTCTTCCTCGGCCTCGACCGCACGTCCGCGGCCCGCTACTCCTTCCTGCTCTCGATCCCGGCCGTCGTGCTCAGCGGCCTGCTCGAGCTGCGCCACGCGACCGAGGGCAACGGCCCGGGCGCGGGCGCGACGATCATCGCGACCGTGATCGCCTTCGTCGTCGGCTACGCCTCGATCGCCTTCCTGCTGCGGTTCCTGACGACGCACTCCACGCGCGTGTTCGTGGTCTATCGCGTCGTCGTCGGCGCGATCGTGCTCGTGTTGGCGACGACGGGAACCATCTCCTGATGCTCGTGATCGTGGCCGCGCTGGGCGCGGCGGCGGCGTGGGGCATCGGGGCAGCCTGCGACAACCGCTCGACGAGGCTCGTCGGCGCGCTCCAGGCGCTCGCCTGGGTGCAGGTGGTCGGCTTCGTGATGGTGCTGCCCATGGCGCTCTGGGAGGGCGCGCCGTCGCGCCCCTCCGGTCACGCGATCGCGTGGATCGTCGTCGGCGGCGTCGGCGTCAGCATCGGGCTGGCCCTCTCCTACGCCGCCATCAGCCGCGGCGCGATCTCGGTCGTCGCGTCGGTCACGGCGGTCGACGGTGCGCTCGCCGCGCTCGCGAGCGTCGCGCTCGGCGAGCACATCGCGATCGCCACGGCGGCCGGTCTCGCGATCGTGATCGCCGGCATGCTCGTCGTCCTGCACGCGACGGCGGCCCAGGAGCGCGCCGGCATCGCCGGGCACTCGCTCACGGCCGTGCTGCTCGCCGGCGGCTCGGCATGCGGCTTCGGGCTCTTCCTGCTGGCCTCGATCCGCGCCGGCGATGCGCTCGGCGACGGCCAGCTGCAGCTGCTCTACCGGATCGTGCCGTTCGCCGTCGTCGGCCTGCCCCTGCTGCTGCGCGGACAGCTCGGCCGGATGGGAGATGCCTGGACGTGGATCACGGCGGCCGCGGCGCTGCAGACGGCCGGCTTCGTGCTCTACCGCGTCGCCGGGCGCTCGGGCCATGTCGCCATCCCCTCGGTGCTCTCGTCGCAGTTCGCCGTCTTCGCGATCGTCGCCGGCGTCGTCGTGCTCGGCGAGCGGCTCAGCCACCGCCAGGTCGGCGGCCTCGTCGGCCTGCTCGTCGGCGTCGCGGTGATCGCCGGGACGCAGCCGTGACGGGCATCGTCGGCGGCCTGCTCGCGGCGCTGCTGTGGGGCTCCTCGACGGTCACCGACGCGCGCGCGACGCGCATCGTCGGCTCGCTCGGCGTGCTCGGCTGGTCGAGCATCGCCGGCTGCACGCTGACGCTGCCGGTGGCGCTCATCTTCGCCCACGACACGAGCGGCGTGAGCGGGCGCGGGATCCTCTGGCTGGCCGTCTCGAGCCTCGCCGCGGTGTCGGCGTTCGCGCCCTTCTACCGCGCCGTCCAGCTCGGGCCCGTCCCGCTCGTCGCGGGCCTCGGCGCGACGGAGGGCGGCGTCGCGGCCGCGATCTCGTTCGCGACCGGGGAGCGGCTGCCCGCGCTCACGCTGGTCGGCCTCGCCATCGCGCTCGGCGGCATGATCGTCGTGCTCGTGTCGGTGCGCACGCCGGTGCCGACGGGCCACGGGCATCCGCTCAGGGCAGGCCTGCTCGCGACGCTCGCCGCGACGCTCTTCGGCCTCTCGCTGTTCGCCGGTGCGCGTGCGATCGACAGCGTCCCCGAGCTCTGGCTGCCGGCCGGGAGCCGGACGTTCGGCACGGTGCTCGTGGGCGTCCCGCTGCTCCTGATGGGCAAGCTGCCGCCGCCCGGGCGCTTCCTGCGCTTCACGTTCTACTCCGCGCTGGCCCAGTCGACCGGCTACTTCGCGTTCCTCGTCGCGGCCGACTCGAGCGGCGTCTCTGTGCCCGCGGTGCTCGCCTCGCAGGCCTCGGTCGTGGGCATGGTGATCTCGTTCCTCGTCCTCCACGAACGCCTCTCGCGCCGCCAGCTGGCGGGCATCGCGGCGCTCCTGACGGGCGTCGCCATCGTCGCGGCGACCCGCTGAGGCGCGCGTGATCGGCGTCCTCCTCGCGACGTTCACCGCCTGCACGTGGGGCAGCATCTCGGTGCTCGAGGCGCGCGTCTCGCGCGCGCTCGGCGGCCCGAGCGCGGTGGCCTGGATCTTCGGCTTCGGGCTGCTCGTGATCCTGCCGATCGGGCTCATCCACGGCATCCCGAACGCCAGCGCGAGCGCCTGGGCGTGGGCAGGTGTCGCGTCGTTCGGATCGCTCGCCGGGCTCGTGATGATGTTCACGGCGCTGCAGTACGGCCGCGTCGGGCTCGTGACGGCGACGATCTCGTCGCAGGGCGCGTTCGCGACCATCTACGCCGCGTTCGCGGGCGAGTCCCTGCACGTGCTGTCGTACGTCGCGATCGCCGTCTCGGCAGCCGGCACGTTCGTGCTGATCGGCGCCGGCGGCTCGGTCGCCCCGCCGCGCGAGCGCCGCGGCATCCTGCTCGCGCTCGGCGCGGCGTCCTTCACCGGTCTCTCGCTGTATGCCGCCTCGCGCGGCGGCGACGGCATCGGCGCCGACTGGGTCGTCGCCTGCGTGCGCATCTCGAGCGTGCTCTTCGTGCTCGTGCCGCTGGCCGCGACGCGCCGGCTCAAGAGCCCGCGCGGCGTGATCGTGCCGACGATGATCGCGGGCGTGGGGGAGGTCGCCGCGTTCGGCGCCTACATCGCCGCGTCGGACCGGATCGGCGTCGCCGTGCCGGCCGTGATCGCCTCGCAGTTCGCCCTGATCGCGGCGACCGTCGGCTGGTTCGTGCTCGGCGAGCGGCTCGGGCCGAAGCAGTTCGCCGGCGCCGGCGCGATCCTCGCGGGCGTGACGGCGCTCACGATCCTGCAGGCGTAGGGCCGCCCTACCCCTGCGTCGGCCGGTGCGGCTCGCGCTCCGGCTCGGGCGCGCTGCGATCCTCGGCCGGCGGCCTCTCGTTCGCCGGCGCCTCCGGCGTGCCGGCCGGCGGATCGTCGCGCGGCACGGGGGAGGGCCGCGGCGGATCGGCGGCGTCGGGATCGCCGACGGACATGGGCGTGGCGGGCCAGCGAGGGCGTTCGGTCTCGTCAGTCATGACGTGTCCTGCCCGCCACGGCGCGCCGCGAATCCTCGCGCGCTGGAACTCCCGGTCGCGCGCCGGTGTACTCCGCCATGGACTGCTCCCGCCTCGCCGCCGTCGCATGCGCACTGCTGCTCGCCGCACCCGCCGCGGCGTGGGCCGGCGCGCCGAACTACGACTGCTACGTGACGGGCGGCGGCCGTGTGACGATCGATCAGTGGTCGGGCGTGCTCGCGACGAGCGGCTTCGGCCACCAGGACGCCCGCTGGGGCCTGATGGGCGCCATCGATCAGAACGGCCCGACGCTCGACGCGCCCGCCGCCCTGCGCGGCGCGCCGGTGAAGGTCGCCGTGCGCGGCTGGGGATCCTCCGTCAGGGTCACGCGGCATGCCGTCGTGGTCGCCGGTCGCTGCCTCTTCATCCCGGGCAACGACGTCCTGCGCCGCGCCGATGCGGGCGGCTCGGCGCTGCGGGTCCTGCCCTCGGCTGCCGCTGCCCGCATCCTCCGCATCCCGGTCGGCTCGCCGGTCTGGCAGGATCCGCTGCGCCGACCGCGCGGCCGCTGGCTACCGGTGCGCACCGTCGTGACGTCGCTCGGTGGCATCACGACCGTCGACGGCTGGCTGCGCCAGTCGCGCCCGCCGATCACGCGCGACGTCGCCGGCTCGCCAGACTTCTGACCGCGCGCGACCCGAGCGCCCCCGGGCGCGTGCCCTC
>DASXXY010000172.1:0-14029 GCA_036502805.1 Gaiellales bacterium
GCTGTCCCGACTGCGAGCGGACGTGGAGCCGGTGCGCTCCGACGCTCGAGGTGCGCCGTTTCGACCGGCGCCTCGCCGACGACCGGCGATCGCTCGTGGAGCACCTCCGCGAGATCGAGCGGATCGAGCGCGAGGGCGAGATCGAGCGCTTCTCCTCTGCGCTCGCGGCAGACGCGATCCTGCCCGAGGACTTCGCTCGCTGACTCCCCCCACGAGGGGCTGGATTCCGTTTGCCCTCGCGTGGTAGATTTTGCGCGCCGACCCGCCACGGTCGGTGAACGAACCTCGCAATGAGAGCTTTTCAGCCCCGCTGCCAGGCTTCGTTTTCGGCGTTCAACCTGGGAGGTAGCGGGGTGGCGACCGGGACCGTGAAGTGGTTCAACGACGCGAAGGGCTACGGCTTCATCGCGCCCGACGAAGGCGGGAAGGACCTGTTCGTGCACCACACGAACATCGTCTCCTCCGGCTTTCGCACACTGACGGATGGCTCGCGCGTCGAGTACGAGGCGCGAGAGGGCACCAAGGGGCCCGAAGCCGTCAACGTTGCGCCGATCGCTTAGGCAGGCGTAGGGAAGGGCCGGTGGCGCATGCGTGCGCCACCGGCCCTTTCGTCGTTTTCAGGGCAGCGGAACGCTGAGGCCGGCGGCGGCCGCGCGCTCGGCCACCTCGGCGCGCCGCCCGTAGGACGGCTGGCAGCCGTCGCGCTCGACCGAGATCGCGGACGCCACGAGCGCCAGCTGCACCGCGGCGGCAAGCTCGGCGCCGGCCGCGAGGCCCGCGCAGAGCCCGCCCGCGAACGCATCGCCGGCGCCGGTCGTGTCGACGGCGCGCGCCGGCACGGCGGGCAGCTCGGTGCCCTCGGGCAGGAGGGTCGCCCCGTGCGCGCCGCGCGTGAGCACGACGCGCGGCGGCAGCCGCCCGTCGAAGGCCCCGAGCTCGGTCTCGTTCACGATCGCGATGTCGAAGCCCGCGAGCAGATCGGCGTCGAACGCGTTGGGCGGCGACGGGTTGACGACCGCGATCGCGCCATCGGCGCGCGCGGCGGCGAGCGTCCCGGCCTGCGCCACGTCCGGGATCTCCCCGGGGCAGAACCACACGGCCGCGCCGCATGGGCTCGGCGCGCCCGCGAGGCCGTTCGCGCCGGGCAGCGCCAGGATCTGGTTCTCGGCGTGCGCGTCGACGGCGATCAGCGCGACGCCGCTGTGCATGCCGGCGACGATCTCGAGCGAGCTGACGTCGACGCCCTCGGCCGCGAGCGCGTCGCCGATGAAGCCGCCGAACCAGTCGTCGCCGCGCGCGCCGAAGAAGCGCACGGCCGCACCGAGGCGCGCGGCGGCGACCGCGACGTTCGCGCCCTTGCCGCCCGGCGCCTGCAGGAAGCGGTCGCCGAGCACGGACTCGCCCGGGGCCGGCAGCCGCTCGGCGTAGCCGAGCATGTCGGCGCTGATGGATCCGCAGACGGCGAAGAGGCCGCTCACGCAGCGCACTCGCGCACGAGCGCGGCGAAGAGGTCGCGCCCGCCGGGGACGTCGCCCATCAGCTCGGGGTGCCACTGGACGGCCAGGAGCCACGGGCCGTCGACCGCCTCGGCGGCCTCCGGCAGGCCGTCGGCCGCGCTCGCGCTGGCGCGCAGGCCGCCGGCCAGCGCGCCCACCACCTGATGGTGCAGCGAGTTGACGGCGAGCTCGCCGCCGCCGGTCGCGCGTGCGAGCAGCGAGCCGTCGGCGACGTGCACGCTGTGCAGGTCGTCCGCGAAGCGCGCCCCCGCATCGTGCCCGTCCACGTGCTCGACGAGATCGCCGCCGTAGGCGACGTTCGCGAGCTGCAGGCCGCGGCAGACGCCGAGCACCGGCAGACCCGCCGAGCGCGCCGCGGCGAGCAGCGCGAGCTCGTGCTCGTCGCGGCCGCGGTGCACCCATGCGCCCGCGGCCGCAGGCGGCCGCCCGTAGCTCGTCGGATCGACGTCCTGGCCGCCCGCGAGGACGAGGCCGTCGAGGCCGCGCAGCTGCAGCGCGGCGTGCTCGGCGGGGACGACCGGCAGCAGCACGGGGACGCCTCCGGCGGCGGCGACGCTCGCCACCAGCGCATCGGTGCAGGTGTGCGCGTCGGCCGGTCCGTACATCGTCTGCACGGGGCGCGGAATGGCGGTGATCCCGATCAGCGGCGGCATCGTGCAAGCGTATCGGCCGCCTCGAGGACGGCGGTAAGGTGCAGGCATGCCGCTCGAGTCGAGCAACCGGGTCATGCGCCGCTGGGAGAAGCTTCCCGGGCCCGGTCAGTTCGTCGTCGCCTTCCTGATCTGGTTCGTGATCTTCTGGGTCGGCCACGTCAAGCTGCTCAACCAGCCGGTTCTGCGCGGCTTCCTCTACGGCATCTTCTGGGGCGGCACGTTCGCGCTGCTGACGCTGCTCGCCACGCGCAGCGAGCAGACGAAGCGCTACCTCCGCGAGCACCCCGAGGAGAACGACGCTCACTGACGACGCGACGGAGCTGTTCCCGGTGGTCGATGCCGCGGGACGCGAGATCGGCAGCGCGCCGCGCGCCGCCTGCCATGCCGACCCGTCGCTGATCCACCCGTCCGTGCACGTCGTCGTCATGAGCGCGGAGGGCTGCCTCTGGCAGCTGCGCGGCTACGGCAAGGACAGCGCGGCCGGGCAGTGGGATCACGCCTGCACGGGCCACGTGAGCCTCGGGGAGGACGCGCGCGGCGCCGCCGTGCGCGAGCTCGCCGAGGAGATCGGCGTCACGGTCGCGGCGGGCGAGCTCGAGGAGGTCGCGCGCGTGCTCTGCGAGCTCGGCAGCGAGACGGAGCTGACGACGGTCTTCAGGCTCGCGCACGACGGGCCGTTCACGCTGCGGCTGCCCGAGGTCGCAGGTCTCGCGGTGCTGCCGCGCGGGCAGCGGCCCGACCCGCTCTCGCCGTCCGCGCTGCTCCTGAGCAGCCGGCTCGACGCCGAGCACCCCGGCTGGGATCGCTAGCCCGAGCCTGCCGCGGAGCCTCCGCTCGGCCGGCGCCGAGCCCTCGATCGGCCGTCAGACCGGAACGGCGAGGGTGCGATTGAGCGGACGCGTGAGCACGAGCTGCGCGTCGCGCAGGGTGTGCGTCGCGAAGGCCGCCTCGCAGAACGCCAGGTAGTACTCCCAGGTGCGCTGGAAGTGCGCATCCAGGCCGAGCGCCTCGACCTCGGAGCGGCGCAACAGGAAGCGCTCGCGCCACTCGCGCAGCGTGCGCGCATAGTTCGGACCGAGCTCCCGCACGTCGTGCACCATCAGGCCCGACGAGCGCCGCGCAGCCGTCGTCACGGCCTCGAGCGACGGCAGCATCCCGCCCGGGAAGATGTGCTTGCGGATCCAGTCGCGCTGGCTGCGGTAGAGCTTGTAGCGCTGGTCGGGCACGAGGATCGCCTGGATGCCCGCGAAGCCGTCGGGCGCGAGCAGGCGGTCGATGGCCGCGAAGTACGTCCCGAGCTGGCGGTGGCCGATGGCCTCGATCATCTCGACCGAGACGATGCGGCTGTACGACCCCTCGAGCTTGCGGTAGTCGCAGTAGACGACGTCGACGAGGTCGGAGAGCCCGGCGTCGGCGACGCGCTCCGTCGCGAGCGCGTGCTGCTCGTGCGAGATCGTCGCGGTCGTGACCCGGCAGCCGCGCTCGCGCGCGAGGTGCAGCGCGAACCCGCCCCAGCCCGTGCCGATCTCGAGCACGTGGTCGTCCGGCCCGATGTGCGTCGCGTCGGCGAGCGCGCGGTACTTCGACTGCTGCGCCTCGGCGAGCGTGGCCTCGGGCGTCTCGAAGAGCGCGCACGAGTACGTCATGGACTCGTCCAGCCAGAGCGAGAAGAACGCGTTGCCGAGGTCGTAATGGGCATGGATGTCGCGCTCGGAGCGGCGCAGCCCGCGCGGCAGCTCGACGCGCGGCAGGGCGCGCGTCACGGCCGCCAGGAGCGAGAGCGGCGGCCGGCCGAAGACCTCGTCGTGGTTGCGCGCGAGCAGGGCGACGAGGCCGGGGAGGTCGGGCGTCGACCACTCCCCCGCCTGGAAGCCCTCGCCGACGGCCAGCTTGCCCGAGCGCGCCAGGCGGGCGAAGAAGCGGGGATCGTGGATCTCGAGCACCTGCGCCTCGCACGCCGGGTCGCCGAAGCGCCGCACGCCGTCGGGCGTCCGCACCTCGAGCGCGCCGCCCTGGAGACCCGAGAGCGCCGAGAACAGCACGCGCCTGGCAATCGCTCCGAGCGGGCTCGGCGACGTGCGCGCCGCCGCTCCGAGCTCGCGCTCGACGCGGCTCACGTCGGCACCGATCCGCGCTCGGGGTCGAACGGCGGCTTGCGCCGGAACGGGACGCCCTTGCGCCAGAGCCGCAGCGCCTGCAGGTGGATGCGCGCCATGACCTGCCCGGTCACCCACGGGTAGCGCACGAGCGCGTGCGCGAGCGCGGCCGTCGTGAGCGGCCGGCGCTCGCCCGTCAGCACCGCGCGGAAGAGCCGCTCGCCGTCGCGCTCCTCGTCGATGCGCAGCATCAGGCGCTCGCCCGGCTCGGCGAGCAGGAAGCGGTAGGTGCCGGAGAGGTCCATGAACGGCGAGACGTGGAAGCGCTTCTCGGTGCTGAAGCGCATGCGGCCGTCGGCGTCGAGGTCGCCGGGCGCGCCGAGCAGATACGGCCAGCGCTCGCCGAACGTGTTGTGCACCTCTGCGACGACGGTCGCGAGCGTGTCGTCGGCGTTGCGCACGAAGTAGAACGAGACGGGGTTGAAGACGTAGCCGAACGTGCGCGCATGCGTCAGGAGCTCGATGCGGCCGGCCGGGACGTCCACGCCGCGCGCGTCGAGCCAGGCGCGGACGTTGTCGCCGATCGAGAGCCGCGGATCGCCGAGGTGGTCGGCGCTGCGCACCTCGACGAGGTTGCGGCGGTCGACCGAGAGGAAGGGGATCGACTCCGCGAGCCCGTCCAGCTCGTCGAGGTCGAGCAGCAGCTGGTAGATCCGGTAGCGGAACGCGTTGCGGACGGGCGTGTAGCGCTCGTGCTCGAGCAGCGCGTCGTAGAGCGCGGAGCGCGTCGTGAGCGGCGGCGCCGGCGCCGTCGCGGTCGTCACGAGCGGCCTGCGAGCGCCCGCTCGGCGGCCGCGAATCCGCTCACGGCCCCATCCTCGTGGAAGCCCCAGCCGAGCCAGGCGCCGGCGTAGTCGGTGCGGCGCTCGCCCAGGTGCGGTCGCAGGCGCTCGCGCGCGGCGACGGTCGCGAGCGTGTAGACGGGATGGTCGTAGCTCATGGCAGCGATCACATCCCGTTCGTCGATCTGCGCCGTCTGGTTCAGCGAGACGCAGTACTCGACCGGATCCGCGAACGCGTGCAGGCGGTTCATCGAGTACGTCACGCTGACGGGGCGGTCGTGCGCGCGGCAGTCGCCGAGCGCCACGTTCCAGGCCGCGCGCGCGGCGGGGCGGCGCGGCAGGAGCGCGTCGCCGCGGTGCATGACGGTCTCGTTGCGCGAGTACGGGAGCCCGGCGAGCGAGTCGCTCTCGACGGCGCTCGGATCCTCCAGCAGCGCGAGCGCCTGCTGCGGGTGGCACGCCAGGATGACGCGGTCGAAGCGCTCGGCGGCCGCATCGCCGGCACGCACCTCGACGCCGTCGTCGGTCCGGCGCACGCTGCGCACCGGCGCGCCCAGCAGCGGGCCGGCGCGCAGCCTGCGGCCGAGCGCCTCGACGTACGTCGACGACCCGCCCTCGAGCGTGTACCACTGGGGAGCGTCACGCACCCCGAGCAGACCGTGGTTGTCGAAGAAGTGGATGAAGAAGCGCGCGGGCATCTCGCGCATGCGGCCCGGCGACGACGACCAGATCGCAGCGCCCATGGGCGCCAGGAAGTGATCGGTCAGCGCGCGGCCGTAGCCGCCGCGCTCGAGGTACTCGCCGATCGTGAGATCGTCGCCCGCCGGATCGCCGAGCAGCGTGCGCGCGCTGCGGAAGAAGCGCCCGAGATCGACCAGCAGTCGCGCGAACGACGGGCGCACGAGATTGCGCCGCTGCGCGAACAGCCCGCCGAGTCCGTGACCCGAGAACTCGAGGTCGCAGCGCTCGCAGCGGACCGAGAACGACATCGTCGTGGGCCGCAGGGCGATGCCGAGGTCGCGCACGAGCTGCAAGAATGCGGGATAGTTACGTTCGTTGCAAACAACGAAGCCCGAATCCATGGCATGACCGCCGGCGAGTACTGTGTACGCGTGCCCACCTGCCCGAGGCTCGGCCTCGTAGAGCACCACATCGGAGTGCGGGTCGAGGCGGTACGCGGCGGCCAGCCCGGCGATGCCGGCGCCGACGACGGCAACCCTCACCTGCGCCGCTGTTTGCAGCGGCGTTCACAATTGCTCCCCACCCCTGGATTATCCCCCGCCGTACGGCGCCAAACCGAGCGCCCCGCAGCGACGAAGGAGATGCGATGACGGACGTACGCACGATCGAGGGCGAGCTCGACCATCCGCCCACCGCCCATCGCCTCGTGACGCTGCTGGCGGTCGTCGCGCCGCTGCTCGGGATCGTGGCCGTGATCGGCACGCTCTGGGGCGTCGCCGTCGGCCCGATCGACCTCATCCTGTTCGCGCTCTTCTACCTCATCCCGGGTCTCGGCATCACGGTCGGGTTCCACCGCTACTTCACGCATCGCAGCTTCGAGACCAGCCGCCCCGTCAAGTGGCTGCTCGCCGTGCTCGGCTCGATGACGTCGCAGGGACCCGTCTGCCAGTGGGTGTCCGACCATCGCAAGCACCACGCGCACTCCGACGTCGAGGGCGATCCGCACTCGCCGCACGTCGGCAGCGGCAAGGGCCTGATGGGCATGGTGCGCGGGTTCTGGCACTCGCACGTCGGCTGGCTCTTCCGCACGAAGGGCCTCGTCGTGCGCACGAAGTACGGCCGCGACCTGCTCGAGGACAGGACGATCCGCAACGTCGACCGCCTCTACTTCCTCTGGGTCTCGCTCGGCTTCGTCGTGCCGTTCATCGTCGGCTACCTGCTCGACGGCCTCCGCGGCGGGCTCGAGGCGACGGTCTGGGGCGGGCTCGTGCGCATCGCGATCTTCCAGCACATCACCTGGAGCGTGAACTCGATCTGCCACATGTTCGGCCGCCGCGACTTCGACGTGCGCGACGAGAGCCGCAACAACTGGGTGCTCGCGCTGCCGTCGCTCGGCGAGGCCTGGCACAACAACCACCACGCCTTCCCGTCCTCGGCCGTGCACGGTCTCGGCAAGCGGCAGTTCGACCTCTCGGCGCTCGTGATCCGGGGCCTCGAGAAGGCCGGCCTCGTGTGGGACGTCAAGGTGCCGGACGTGACGAGCCAGGCGCGCCGGCGCTCGGCCGCCGACGCGGCCTAGAGGGAGCGCGCTCGGACTGCTCGCGTGAGCGAGCACGATCAGGCCCGGCGCACGGCGATCGCGCTGCTGGGCGTCTTCACGATCTCGTTCTCGGCGATCATCGTGCGCGCCGCCGGCGTCGCGCCGGGCACGGCGGCGGCGCTGCGCTGTCTGTATGCGCTGCCGCTGCTGCTGCTGATCGCGACGCGCTCGCCCGTGCCCTCGCGCCGGTCGCTCGTGCCGGCGCTGATCGGCGGCGCGGTGCTCGGAATCAACCTCGTGCTCTGGCACCACGCGATCGAGCGCATCGGCGCCGGGTTCTCGACCGTGCTCGCGAACACGCACGTCGTGTTCGTGCTCGCGGGCGTGCTCGCGGCCGGCGGCGCCGTGGCGCGCCGCTCGCTGCTCGCGCTGCCGTTGCCGCTGCTCGGCGTGGTGCTGATCGGCGGCTTCGGCTCGGGATCGCACCTCGACGGCCTCGGGATCGTGCTCGCGCTCATCGCGGGTGCGTCCTACGGCGTCTTCCAGCTGCTCTTCGACCGCTCGATCCGGCTCGCCGGCGGCATCACCTGGCCGCTCTTCACGGCCACCGCCGGTGCGGCCGCAGCCGCGCTCGCGGCCGCGATCGTGAGCCGCGAGGAGCTCGTCCCGCCGCTCTCCGGCCAGCTCTGGATGCTGCTGCTCGCGCTCGGCCCGCAGACGCTCGGCTGGCTCCTGATCGCGCACGGCGTCGTACGCCTGCGCGCGTTCGCGGTCTCGCTGCTCCTGACCGTCCAGCCCGTGCTGACGACGATCTGGGGGATCCTCGCGTTCGGCGAGGACATGCGCGCCCTGCAGGCCGTGGGCGTCGCGCTCGTGCTCGGCGGCGTGCTGATCGCGCGCCCCGCGCCGCCACCCGCCCGCGGCGCTCACCCCGTCTCGGCGTCCGCGTGACGTCGACCGAGACGGGCCTCCGGATGCGCCCGGCACGAATCGAACGTGCGACCTCAGCCTCCGCAGGGCTGCGCTCTATCCCCTGAGCTACGGGCGCCCTGCGGCCACTCTACCAGCGTCCCGGGCCGCAACGCGCCCTCCACGGGCGTCGAGCGCGACGAGCGGCGCGCCGTCCTCGACCGTGCGGCGGATGTAGCCGAGCGCCGCCGCGCCGCCCTCGGGCACCTCCGCGATGCTCGTCAGGCGCCCCACCTCGCGCTCGCCGTCGAGCAGCGTCGCGGGCAGCACGGGCAGCTCGTCCAGCTGCAGGCGATGCAGCTCGCGGTTCGCGTGGCCGCGGTGGGCGAGCCGCACGATCGGCTCCTGGCCGATGTAGCAGCCCTTCGTGAACGACACCGCGCGCTCCACGACGCCGGCCTCGGCGGGCAGGTTCGAGCCGTCGAAGTCGACGCCGAAGCGCGGCACCCCGTGCTCGATGCGCAGCGTCTCGCGCGTCGCGGCGCCGAGTGCGACCGCGCCGTCTGCGAGCGCCGCCTCCCAGGCGCCGTGCGCAGCCTCGGGCGTCGCGAGCAGCAGGGCTCCGAGCGGGCCCGCGTGCCAGCCCGCGCCGGGCACCGCGAGCGGCCGCTCGAGCAGCGTGCGCGCGCCGGTGACGCTCGCGAGCTCGACGCGCGAGGCCAGGCGGTAGCGCCGCAGCATCGCCGCGAGGTCGTCCTCGGCCGCGTTCTCGCACGCGCACGCGAACGCGTCGTCGGCCTCGCGCACGATCCAGGCGTCGGCGATCGGCCTGCCCTTCGGCGTCAGCGCGAGGCCGTACTGGCCCTCGCCCACCGCGAGCGCGTCGATGTCGCTCGTGACGACGTTCTGCAGGAGGCGCGCCGCGTCGCGGCTGGCGACGCGCACGAAGGCGAGGCCTTCGCGCTCGTGGATGCCGCCGCCCGCGCGGGCGGCGGCGAGCTCGTCGCGGACGGGGACGGCTGCGCTCACGACCGCAGCCTACCGCGGCCTCGAGCGATCCCGGTCCCGCCGTCAGACGCTCGGCAGCACGCCGAGCAGGAGGCGCTCGGTGGCGTCCAGGTGCTCGCGCATCGCGAGTCGGGCGCCCTCGCCGTCGCCCTCGGCGATCGCCGCCAGGACGCGCCGGTGGTGCGTGGTCGAGCCCACGAGCGCCTCGGACTGGCGCGGCACGGAGTCGAGCAGGTTCGCGACCTCGGCCCGCACCTCGGTGACGCCCGCCACGAGGCGGGCCGAGCGCGCGACCTCGGCGAGCAGCACGTGGAAGCGGCCGTCGGCCGCGCGGAAGAGGTCGTACGTCTCGGGCGTCGCGTTGGCCTCGCAGCGCTCGATCACGGCAGCGAGCTCGGCGACCTGCGCCTCGCTCGCGCGCTCGGCTGCGAGCTCGGCCGCGCCGAGCTCGAGGCAGCGGCGGTAGGCCAGGAGGTCGCGCACGCCGTCGCCGTCGAGCGCGAGCATCCCCGGCGCCGGGCCCGTCGGCAGCTGCTGCGCGACGAAGACGCCGCCGCGGCGGCCGCGGCGCGCCTCGAGATAGCCGGCGTCGTAGAGCAGGCGCAGCGCCTCGCGCACGGTCGAGCGCGAGAGCTCGAGCTGCTCGGCCAGGCGGCGCTCCGGCGGCAGCCGCTCGCCGGGCGCGAGCAGGCCGAGCTTGATCGCGCGCCCCAGCCGCTCGACGAGCTGCTCGAAGGCGTTGACGGTGCGGATGGGCCGGAAGATCTGGCCACCGGCGCTCGCTTCCGGGGACGAGACAACCTCGGCACCGGGATGGTCGTCAGCCACCGGCGGAAGGTATCACGCGTCACGAACTCGAGGTCGCCGCACCGCACGCGGCCGCGGCCCGCCGCTCGCGTATCCTGGCCGCCGATGAGCATCGACACCGACCTCACCCGCGCCGTCCGCAGCGCCGTCGCCGCCGGCGCGAGCAGCGACGCCTTCGCCGCGATCCCCGTTCCGGGCGCCTACGTGGGCGCATTCCTGCGCGCGGAGGACGCCGAGACGATCGGCAAGCTGCCGCGCGCCGAGAAGCGCCCGTCGCTCGCGCTCCGGGTCGGCGAGGTGCCGACGCCCGAGCTCGCCCCGGACGAGGTCCTGATCGCCACGTTCGCCTCGAGCGTGAACTACAACACCGTCTGGTCGGCGATCTTCGAGCCCGTGCCGACGTTCGCGTTCCTGAAGCGGCTGGCGAAGACGCACGGCTACGGCAAGCGCCACGACCTGCCCACGCACGTCGTCGGCTCGGACGCCTGCGGCGTCGTGCTGCGCACCGGCGCGGCGGTCAGCAAGTGGAAGCCGGGCGACCGCGTGCTCGTGCACCCGAACTACGTCGCGCTCGAGGAGCCGCAGGGCCACGACGACGCGATCCTCGACCCCGATCAGCGCGTGTGGGGCTTCGAGTGCAACTTCGGCGGCATGGGCGAGCTGTGCGTCGCGCGCGGCGACCAGCTGATGCCGAAGCCGGAGCACCTGACGTGGGAGGAAGCGGCCTCGATGCCGCTCACCAACTGCACCGCCTACCGCATGCTGGTGTCGCCGAACGGCGCCAACATGCAGCAGGGCGACGTCGTGCTGATCTGGGGCGCCGGCGGCGGGCTCGGCGGCTACGCCCTCCAGTACGTGCTCGCGGGCGGCGGCTATCCCGTGTGCGTCGTCTCGAGCGAGGCCAAGGCGCAGAAGTGCCGCGACGCCGGCGCGGAGTGGATCATCGACCGCTCGCAGGAGCAGTACGCCTTCTGGGATCCCGAGAGCGGGCAGCAGAACCCGCGCGAGCACCTGAGGCTCGGCAAGAAGATCCGCGAGCTGAGCGGCGGGCGCGACGTCGACATCGTCTTCGAGCACCCGGGCCGCGACACGTTCGGCGCCAGCGTCTTCGTCACGCGCCGCGGCGGCAAGGTCGTCACGTGCGCGTCGACGACCGGCTTCATGCACGAGTTCGACAACCGCTACCTGTGGATGTTCGCGAAGACGATCGTCGGCTCGCACCTCGCGAACTACCGCGAGGGCTGGGCCGCCAACGAGCTCTGCCGCGCCGGCCGGACGCACCCGATCCTGAGCCGCAGCTACCCGCTGCACGAGGCCGGCCAGGCCTGCGACGACGTCCACGACAACGCCCACCTCGGTAAGGTCGGCGTGCTCTGCATGGCCGACGCGGAGGGCGAGGGCGTGCTCGACGACGGCCTGCGCGCCCGCCACCTGCCTGCGATCACGCGTTTCCGCAGCTGATATCCTGCGTCTCCTAGGCGAGCGCGAGCTCCTCTACATCGAGAGAGGCTGAGGGTCCCGGCCCGTCGACGCCTCGGCAACCTGCCCCCGGCAAGGTGCCAATCCCGGGCTGGATGTCGGGCCGGAAGGAGCCTCCACATGCAAGCCACAGCAACGCGCGTCAGCTTCCTCGAACGACTCGAGCGAGGCGACATCCTGATCGCCGACGGCGCGACGGGGACGACCTGCCAGCACATGGGCCTGCCGCTCGGCGTGGCCCCCGAGGAGTGGGTGCTGACGGCGCCCGAGCGCATCGTCGCGCTGCATCGCGGCTTCGCCGAGGCCGGCTCCGACATCGTCCTCACCTGCACCTTCGGCGGCACGGGCGTCAGGCTCGCCGACGGGCCGTTCGCCGGCCGCGCCGCGGAGCTCAACCGCCGCGCTGCGGAGCTCGCACGCGAGGCCGTGGGCAACGACGTGCTCGTCGCGGGCTCGCTCGGTCCCACCGGGCAGCTGTGCGAGCCGCTCGGCCTGCTGACCCACGACGAGGCCGCCGACACCTACGCCGAGCAGGCCGAGGCGCTCGGCGAGGGCGGCGCCGACCTGCTCGTGCTGGAGACGATGTTCTGCCCGATAGAGGCGAGCGCCGCGGTCGCAGGCGTGCGGCGCGCGAGCGACCTGCCGTTCGTGCTCACGTTCTCGTTCGACCGCGGCACGCGCACGATGATGGGCACGACGACCGCCGAGGTCGTGGCCCTCGCCGTCGACCAGGGCGCGACCGCAGTCGGGGCGAACTGCGGGACGAGCCTCGAGAACATGTCGGCCATCGTCGACGAGCTCTCGGCGGCGGCGCCGGGCGTCCCCCTGTGGGTCAAGCCCAACGCCGGCCTGCCGCGCATGACCGGCGACTCCGCCGTCTACGACGTCACGCCCGAGCAGCTCGGCGAGGCCGCGCGCGGCTACGTCGCCGCGGGCGCGCGCATCGTCGGCGGCTGCTGCGGCTCGACCCCCGAGCACGTGCGCGCGATCACCGAGGCCATCAAGGGCCGGTAGCGGCGGCGGCGAAGGCGGTCTCGGCCGCCTCGCCGAAGAGCACGAAGCGAACGACCTGCAGCTCGCGCTGCTCCTTCAGCGCCGCGCGCACGGCCGCGAGCGCGACCCCCGCGGCGAGCTCGACGGGATAGCCGTAGACGCCGGTCGAGATCGCCGGGAACGCGACGGTGCGGCAGCCGAGTCCAGCGGCGAGCTCGAGCGACCTGCGGTGGCACGAGGCGAGCAGCTCAGGCTCGCGCTGCGCGCCGCCGCGCCAGACCGGGCCGACGGTGTGGATCACGAAGCGCGCCGGCAGGCGCCCCGCCGTCGTGGCCTTGGCGTCGCCGGTCACGCAGCCGCCGAGCAGGCGGCACTCGGCGAGGATCTCCGGGCCGCCCGCGCGGTGGATCGCGCCGTCGACCCCGCCCCCGCCGAGCAGCGACGAGTTGGCCGCGTTCACGATCGCGTCGACCACCTGCTCGGTGATGTCCCCGCGAACGATCTCGATGCGCCCCGCCAGCACGCCGTCAGCATAGATTTCGCCGATGCGACTCCGCCGATCCTGCCTCGCCGTGCCCGGCTCCAACCCGAAGATGGTCGCCAAGGCGGCGACGTTGCCCGCCGACATGGTCTTCATCGACCTCGAGGACGCCGTCGCGCCGCTCGAGAAGACCGACGCCACGCGGCAGCACGTCGTGGATGCCCTGACCGGCCACGAGTGGACGGCGCCGACGCGCGTCGTGCGCGTCAACGACGTCTCGACCGCCTGGTGCTTCCGCGACATCCTCTACGTCGTCGAGGGCGCGCAGGACGCGCTCGACTGCCTCATGCTCCCGAAGGTCCAGGGGCCCGACCAGGTGGCGTTCGTGCACCACCTGCTGACGCAGCTCGAGGCCGAGCTCGGCATGACGAAGCGCATCGGGCTCGAGCTGCAGATCGAGAGCGCGCGCGGCGCCGAGAACCTGCCCGCGATCGCCGATGCGTCCGATCGCACCGAGTCGATCATCTTCGGGCCCGGCGACTATGCGGCCGACCTCGGCATCCCGCAGCTGAGCGTGGGCGGGATCGACGACGTCTACCCCGGCGACCAGTGGCATTACATCCTCTCGCGCATCGTCATCACGGCGCGCGCACGAGGCTTGCAGGCGATCGACGGGCCCTACTCGGTGATCCCCGACGTCGACGGCTTCCGCACGGTCGCCGAGCGCTCGGCGCGGCTCGGCTGCGACGGCAAGTGGGCGCTGCACCCGACGCAGATCGAGATCCTCAACGAGGTCTACCGCCCCTCGCAGGCGCAGTACGAGCGCGCCGAGGCGCTGCTCGCGGCCTACCGGCTCGCGACCACCGAGGGCGAGCGGCGCGGCGCCGTCATGTGGGAAGGCGAGATGATCGACGAAGCCTCGCGCAAGATGGCCGAGCAGATCGCTGCGCGCGGTCGCGCGTCAGGCATGGCCTAAGCGCGACGGGCCGCCACGCGGGTCGCCAGTGAGACGCACACGATCCA
>DASXXY010000173.1:0-5287 GCA_036502805.1 Gaiellales bacterium
CCGTCGTTGCCCTTCGGGCCACGCTGGCCGTCGTCGCCCGCTTCGCCCTTCGGGCCGCGCGCGCCGGTGTCGCCCTTCGGCCCCTGGGCGTTCCACGCCAGCGGCTTCTCCTTGCTCGTGCAGTCCGTGCCGATGCGGAGATCGCCGCCGCTGACCTTGTAGCAGCCTCGGATCACACCGTCCGACAAGCCACCCGTCGCATATGCGACTCCCGTCGCACCCACCACCGTTACCGCTGCCACCGCGAGCACGGTCGTAGCGCGCCCCCTCATCCTGCCTCTCATGCTCCCCCCCGGGATCAGCACCCCCGTCGCGGGGGTAGTGACGGGCGAATATACAGCAGATCTGCGATCCGGAGCTGGAGCGCAGCGGCAGTCCTCGATCGTCGGCGCAGACCGAGCCACGGCACGGGCAACGACCGACCGCACCTCTAGGCTGCGACACCCATGCTGCGGATCGTCCATACGGCTGACTGCCACCTCGACGCGCCCTGCGCAAGCCTCGACGCGGGGGTGCGAGCACGCGTGCGTGCTGCCGAGCGCGAGGCCTTCGCGCGCGTGTGCACACTCGCAATCGAGCGTGAGGCGCACGCGCTCGTGATCGCCGGCGACGTCTTCGAGCGCAGCGACGTCGGGCCCGCCGCGCTGCACCACGCGCTCGCACAGCTCGCGCGCGTGACGGAGGCCGGCATCGCCGTCGTCGTCGCCAGCGGCAATCACGATCCAGGCCAGGCGCTGGCGCCGCTCGCACAGGCCGGTTGCACGCTCGCGCTGACGCACGAGCCGGTCGTCGTCGATGTCACTGGCGCGGACGGCGCGCCGATCGGGCACATCGTCGCGATCGGCCACGCCGGCGCCGCCGAGGGCACGAACCTCGCGCAATTGCTGCCGCAGGCGCCGAGCCCGGTCTCCGTCGCCGTGCTCCACGCCCAGGTCGACGGCGCCTGGGCGGCGCGCGAGCGCTACGCGCCATGCTCGCCGGACGATCTCGACCGCGGCTACGCCTACTGGGCGCTCGGCCACGTCCACGAGCGCCAGGCGCTGCGCGCGCAGCCGCCGGCCTGGTACGCGGGGTGCCTCTCGCCACACGACGTCGGCGAGCCCGGCGCCAAGGGGGCTCTCGTGGTCGAGGTGGACGCCGCAGGGCGCGCCGAGGTCGAGTTCGTGCCGCTCGCACCCGTGCGCTTCGAGCGGCTGCAGCTCGAGGAGCTCGCGGCCACCGGCCTCGCCGGCCTGGCCGGAGAGGCGATGGTCGCGCTCGAGGCGACGCTGCCCGGAGCGCATGGCGAGGAGCTCATCGTGCGCCTCGACCTGCGCGGCCGCTCGCCGCTCGCCGAGTCGCTGCGTGATCCCGAGGAGCGCCGGAGCTCGGAGGAGGAGCTCGCGCTCGCGCTCGGGGCGCTCAGCGCCGAGCTCCGCTGCGAGCACCTGCGCCCGCCGCTCGAGCTCGAGCGGCACCGCAATCAGCCGCACCTGCTGGGCGCCGCGCTCGAGATCGCGACGCGCGCCGCGGCCGATGCCGCGCTGCTCGACGAGCTCGCACCCGCGACGCTCGCCGGCGACTCGTCGACTGATGACGATGGTCGCCGCGCCTACCTCGCCGAGCTGCTGCGCGAGCTCGACGAGACGCTCGCCGAGGCCCTGCTCACCGAGGCCGCCTCGTGAGGATCGACCGCATCCGCGTCGGCGCCTACGGCCCGCTCGGAGAGCTCGAGCTCGACGGCCTCGCCGAGGACGATCTCGTCGTCGTCTACGGCCCGAACGAGGCCGGCAAGTCGAGCCTGCGCTCGTTCGTCGCGTCGATGCTCTACGGCTTCTCGCCGGCCGCGCGCGAGGACCATCCCGCGACGCCGTCCGACGGGCACGCCAACGGCGAGCTCGAGCTGATGCTGCCTGACGGCAGTCACGTCAAGGTGGAGCGCCACCTGCGCGCCCGCCCGACGGGGCGCGCCTGGCGCGGCGACCAGCAGGAGGAGCTTGCGAACCGCCCGCTCGCCGAGGTCGCCTGGCTCGAGCGCGGCACCTACCTGGCGCTGCACGCCCTCGACGCCGACGAGCTGCGCGGTCTCGACGCCGCGACATGGCGCGAGATCGAGCAGCGCCTGCTCGGCGGCGCGTCGCCGGCGTTCCTGCGGCCCGCCGCGATCGCGGCCGAGGAGCTCTCGACCGCGGCCGACGCGCTCTGGCGCGACAACCGGCGCGGCAAGCCGCGCTCGGCCGAGCTGACCGCCCGCCTCGCCGAGCTGCGCGAGGCCCGGCGCGACGCGCTCGCGCAGGCGCACGCCCACGACGCCACGGCCGCCGAGCTGGCGCGCGTGCGCAGCGAGCTCGCGCTCGCGCGCCGGGGCGAGGCGAAGCTCGACGGCCGCCGCGACCTGCACGACCGCCACGCACCGGCCCTGCGCTCGTGGCAGGAGATCGAGCGGTTGCGCGCAGAGGCCGACGCGCTCGTGCCGGAGGCGCTCGCGGCGCGCGCGGGGACGCAGCCAGGCGACCGTCTCGACGGCTTGCGCGGCGAGCTCGACGAGCGCCGGCGCGAGCTCGCCGACCTCACCAGCGAGCTGGCCGCGGCCCACGCGACCGCGCAGATCGGCGAGCGCGAGCGCACGCTGCTCGAGCAGGCGCCGGCGATCCGCGACGCCGCGCTCGCACAGGCGCGCGACGAGGGCGACCGCCACCAGCTCGGCATCGAGCGAGCGCGCGCGGAGAGCCAGGCGGCGCGCAGCGACGACCTCGCCCAGCGTGTGCTCGGCCATCCGCTGCGCGACTGCGACGAGGCCGCGCTCGAGACGGTGCAGATCGCCGACCTGCAGGCGGCCGCCGGCCGCTGCGAGCGCGCCATGCCCGCCGCCAGCGCGCGCGTGGCACACGTGCCGCTCGCCGCCGTGGCGGGCGCCGCTGCGCTCTGCGGGCTGCTCGTCATCCTCGCCGTCGCCGTCTCCGGCGCACGCCCCGCGCTGGTCGCCGGCGCGCTCATCGCAGCCGTCGCTGCGCTCGGGCTGCTGCGCGCGCGCCGCGGCGCACGCACGATGCGCGCCGCGCTGGCCGAGCGCTCGGCCGGCTGGAGCGACCTGGTCGCGTCGCTCGGCGACCTGCGCGTCGCGGAGTCGCGCATCGCGCATCCCGATCACACGCTCGTCAGCGACGTCGAGCAGCTGCGCGCGGTCACGCGCGAGCGGGCGCTCGGCACCCAGCGCCTCGCGCAACTCGAGGAGGGCGAGCTGCGCGCGGCCCAGCGCGGCGCCCTGCTCGCAGCCGTGCTCGGCACCGACGACCCCGAGCGCCTGGCCGGCGAGCTCGAAGCGGCACAGCGCCGTGACGCCCAGGCGACGGTCGCGCGCGATCGCGCCGCCGAGCTCGAGCCGCGCGTCACCGCGGCCGCCGAGCGAGCACAGACGATCGCGGGACGGCTCGCCGAGCTCGAGCGTCTCGTCCGCAGCGCCGCGCCGGATGGCGACGAGGCCGACGCGCTCGAGCGCCTGCACGCCGCGACCGAGCGCCGCGTCGCGGCGAACCAGCGCGAGGGCAGCCTCGTGGCCGCCGTGCCCGACCTCGACGCCCTGCTCGCGAACGCGCGCGAGCGCGAGGCGAGCGGTCAGCGGCTACTGCTCTCCGACGACGAGCATGCGACGCTCGTGGCCGAGCTGCGCGAGCTGCGCGAGCGCTGCGAGGCGCTCATGCTGCGCGAGCAGGGGCTGGGCGCCGAGCTCGCGCGCCTCGGCGCCTCCCGCACCGTCGGCGACGTCGAGGGCGAGCTGCGCGCGGTCGAGGCCGAGCTCGCGGCGGTGAAGCGCGAGCGTGACCGGCTGCTGCTCGCCGCGGCGATCGTGCGCCGCGCCGAGCGCGAGGTGCGCGAGCGCTATGCGCCGGCCTGGCTGCAGGCGGCGAGCCGCTACCTCGCCGCGATCACGCACGGCCGCTACACCGACGTGGCGATCGTCGAGACGCCCGGCGGTGAGCCCGTCCTCGAGGTCACGCGCGCCGGCGAGGCGATGCCGGTGCGCGTCGGTGCGCCGCTCTCGCGCGGCACGCTCGAGCAGATCTACGTCGCGGTGCGGCTCGCGCTCGTCGACGCGATCGACGGCGAGGCGCGGCTGCCGATGTTCCTCGACGAGCTGTTCGCGCACTGGGATGCGCACCGGCTCGACGCGCTCGTGCGCGTGCTCGGCGCCGTCGAGGGGCGGCAGGTCGTGGTCTCCACCTGCCACGCCGCGCTCGCCGACCGCCTCGAGCGCTCGTGCGGTGCGCGCGTGATCGAGCTCGCAGGTCCCGACGGCATCGCCGTCCGCCGGGCACCGCGCCGCCTGGCGGTCGCAGCGGCGGTGCCGGAGCAGGAAGGCCCGACGCTGCTCGACCTGCTCGAGGGCTGAGCGGCACCGAGCCTCTAAGGTGCCCTGGTGCGAGCGACCGCCGAGCGGACGACGATCGCGACCAGCGACCTCAGCAAGCGCTACGGCGAGATCGTCGCGCTCGACGAGGTCAGCGTCGAGCTGAGCGACAAGGCGATCGGCCTGCTCGGGGCCAACGGCGCGGGCAAGTCCACGCTCATGCGCACGCTGCTCGGCCTCGTCGCGCCCGACGCGGGCAGCGCGCTGCTGCTCGGCATCGACGCCGTCGCACGCGGCCTCGAGTTGCGGCGCCGCATCGGCTACATGCCCGAGCACGAGTGCCTGCCGAGCTGGATGACCGCACGCGACCTCGTGGTGCACCTCGGCGAGCTGCGTGGCCTGCCGCGGCGCATCGCCGTCCTGCGGACGAGCGAGGTGCTCTTCCAGGTCGGGCTCGAGGAGGAGCGCATGCGCCTGATCGGGACGTTCTCGACGGGCATGCGCCAGCGCGTCAAGCTCGCCCAGGCGCTCGTCCACTCGCCCGAGCTCGTCGTGCTCGACGAGCCGACGAACGGCCTCGACCCGCAGGGCCGTGACGAGATGCTCGAGCTCGTGCGGCGGCTCTCGCGCGATCTCGGCATCCGCGTGCTGTTCTCGTCGCACGTGCTCGAGGACGTCGAGCGCACGTGCGACGCCGTCGTCGTGCTGCGCGAGGGGCGCGTGGCGGCGCAGGGGCGGATCAGCGACCTGATGGGCCGCGAGGCCGGCAGTGCGCGGCTGAGCGCGTTCGGCGACATCGCCGCGCTGCGCGCCGCGCTGACCGCCCGCGGCCTCGCGGTCGAGGACGGCGAGGAGGGCTGGCTGACGGTGCACGGCCCGCCCGCCGACCTGCCGCGCGCCGTGCGCGACGCCTGTGCCGAGAGCGGCGTGAGCCTGCGAGCGCTGCTGCCCGGCGACCGC
>DASXXY010000174.1:0-4433 GCA_036502805.1 Gaiellales bacterium
CGGTCAGCACCATGGCGCCGGAAAGGGATTGGATGAGCGCTTCGGGCAGCGTCTGCGCCCGGCGGTGACCGGTCGAGACGACGACGTCGACGGGCGCCAGCAGCTCGGCGTCGAGCGGGCCGATCGCGCCTGCGCGGACGAGCGCGACGCCGTCGCCGTCGCTGCTGCGGACGTCCCGATCCGCGCGCAGCGTGACGCCGGGACGCGCGAGCGCGCGCTGCAGCAGGCCGGGCTGCGCGCCCTCGTCGAAGGCGCGCTGCGCGGTCACGACGAGCGCGCCGCAGCCGGCCTCGTCGAGCCACTCGGCGACCCCGAGGGCGATCGCGTCGCCGCCGAGCACGAGCGCGCGGCTCCCGCGCGCGAGCCCCTCGGAGAGCAGCTGCGCGGGGTCGAGCCAGCGCGACCCGGCAGCGTCGGGCGGGCTGTACGACGAGCCGGTCGCGAGCACGACGGCGCCGGGCCGGAGCTCGGCCAGCAGCTCCGCGTCGAGCTCGCGCCCGAGGCGCAGCTCCACCCCGGCCCGCACGAGCCGCGCCTCGCCCTCGCGCAGGAACGTCGCCCAGCCCGGTCGCAGCGGCAGCAGGCGCGCGGCGCGCAGCCGGCCACCGAGCTCGGCCTCGCGCTCGACGAGCACGACGCGGTGCCCGCGCTCGGCGGCCACGCGCGCGGCCTCCATGCCCGCCGGCCCGCCGCCGGCGACGACGACCGTGCGCGGCCGCGCCGCGGGCAGCGCGGCGAGCTCGCGCTCGCGCCCGCAGACCGGATTCACGAGGCAGGTGACGTCGAGCTGATCGGCGATCCGCGCAACGCAGCCCTGGTTGCAGCCGATGCAGCTGACCTGCGGCTCCCCCGCCCCGCCCAGCCGCTTGGCCGGCCAGCGCGGGTCGGTCAGGAACGCGCGGCCGAACGCGACGATGTCGACGTCGCCCCGCTCGAGCGCGGCCTCGGCGGCCTCCGCGCCGGTCAGGCGGCTGACGCCGACGACCGGCACGCCGACGGCGGCGCGGATCGCGGCGGCGTGCGGCAGCAGCCAGCCCTCGGGCGTGTCCATCGGCGGGATGATCCACTTGAACGACGCGTACACGCCGGCGCTCACGCTCAGGTAGTCCGCGCCGGCGGCGACGAGCGCCTGCGCGTAGGGGATCGTGTCCGCGAGCGTGAGGCCGCCCGCGAGCAGCTCGTCGGCGCTGAAGCGGCAGCCGACGGCCATGCTCGCCGGCACGGCGGCGCGGATCGCGGCGAGCACCTCGAGCGCGAAGCGCATGCGGTTCTCGGCCGAGCCGCCGTAGCGGTCGCCGCGCAGGTTCGTGAGCGGCGAGAGGAACGCCAGCGGCAGATAGCCGTGTGCGCTGTGCAGCTCGACCGCGTCGAGACCCGCCTCCGCCGCGCGCCGCGCAGCGGCCGCGTAGCCCGCCACGATGGCGGCGATCTCGTCGAGCGCGAGCTCGTGCGGCACGCCGCTGCCGGCCTCGGGGCACTCGACGGGCGAGGGCGCGACCGGCGCCCCGCCCGCGAGCCCGGGCGAGGTGTTGCGCCCGGCGTGGTGCAGCTCCACGCCGATGCGGGCGTCGTGGCGATGGGCCTGCTCGGCGAGCGCCGCGAAGCCGGGGATGCTGCGGTCGTCGTGCAGGCCGAGCTGGTGCGTGCGCCCACGGCCGCGCGGATCGACGAACGTGGACTCGACGTCGATCCAGCCCGCTCCGCCGGCCGCGATGGCGGCGTAGTGCGCGAGGGTGCGCGCGGACGGCGACCCGTCCGGGTTCGCGTAGTTGCGCTCCATCGGCGCGACCATGATCCGGTTCTTGACGCGAATCGGGCCCACGGCCAGCGCCGCGCTGAGGCGTGCGAAGGGCACAGTGCTCCTGGGGGGAGACGTGATCGGCGTGCGGCCGCTCGGGCGAGGATAGGCATGCCCGGCGCTGACTGTCAACAATAGACCGTGCTTTCGCGCGCGCGAGGGCGTACGATTGGCCCCGGGAGGACGTCACATCGAAGATCAGCTCATCCACCGGCCCCAGCTCTGGGAGGCCGTCACCGACCGTCTCCGCAGCGCCATCCTGACCGGTGAGATCCCGGCCGGGACGAAGCTCGTCGAGGCATCGCTCGCCGACCGCTACGGCACGAGCCGCGGGCCGATCCGCGAGGCCGTGCGCGAGCTCGCCCGGCAGGGCCTGATCGTCGAGCTGCCGCGGCGCGGGAGCGTCGTCGCGACGCTCACCTCGCACGACCTGGCGGAGGTCTACGAGGTGCGCGAGGCGCTCGAGAGCGGCGCCAGCAAGGCCGCGATCAGGCGAGCCAGCGATGCCGAGCTGCACGCGCTCGAGGCGCTGCTCGTCGCGATGGAGCGCGCCTGGGAGGACGGCGACTGGAGCCTCGAGAGCGTCGAGCTCGACTTCGCGTTCCACCGCGCCCTGCTCGCGCTCGCGCGCAACGAGCGCATGGCGACGACCTACGAGCACATGCTGACCCAGAACATGCACCTCCTGCGCACGGCCGCCGAGGCCACGCCCACGCTGCGCAGCGGCATCGAGCCGCGCGTCCACCGCGAGATCGTCGAGGCGCTCACGGCACGCGACGAGGCGCGCGCCGGCGCGGCCATCGACGCGCACTACCGGCTGGCCGAGGAGCGGCTCTTCGCGCAGCTCGCCGAGCCGGCCTAGGCGCGCCTGGAACGCCCCCTTGACACCCGGTGGCGATTCAGTCATCCTAAGTGTTAACAGTTGACCACGTGGCGAGAGGGCCGATGGTTCTGCGAGAAGTTGCATGGACGCGCGTCGAGCTCGTCGGGATGGATCCGCAATGCGATGACATCTCGGTCGCGCTCTACAAGCGCACGGCCGCCGAGCCCCCGGTCGGCGTCGTGCACACCTACAGCGAGCACGCCGGCGCAGCCGAGCGCGTCGTGCGCATCGCCGCGGCCATGCGCGTGCTCGGCGGCCTCGACGACGCCGGCGAGGGCGGCGCGGTCGTGCGCTTCCCGTGCGGCGCCTGGCACGCCAACGCGGCCAAGCGGATCTTCCTCGAGGCCGTCAAGCTCGATCGGTCGCAGCCCCTCGAAGCGCGTCCGCTGGCGATCGTCGACCGCAAGACGGGCCAGACGATCACCGCTGCCGGGGGCGGCGACGGCAGCTACCGCCTGCTCGCCGAGGGCGTCGAGGACGGCGTGCCGAGCCGCGCGATCTCGGCCGGCCGGGGCATGCGCAAGCTGGCCCAGCTGCCGGACTCGGACGAGGACGTCGCGTTCGCGTTCGCGTGCGGCCACGAGCACGACGCGCTCGTCGGCATGCTGCTCCCCCGCGCCGTGAACGTGCGCGACACGTTGCGCGAGGAGGAGCAGTACGCCGCCCGCGGCCTGCTCACCGCGCCGGGCTCGGGAGAGTGACGCAGATGGCCACGCAGGCACCGGTTCCAGCCATGACGAGCCGCGAGCGCGTGCTCGCGGCACTGCGCCGCGAGCCCGTCGACCGCACGCCGCTCGTGAACCCGACCTCGCTCGCGACCGTCGAGCTGATGGATCTCGCCGACGCGCGCTTCCCCGAGGCCAACCGCGAGCCCGAGCTCATGGCGCGGCTCGCCGCGACCGGCCACACGGAGCTCGGCTTCGACTCGATCATGCCCGTCTTCTCGATCATCCAGGAGTCCTCCGCGCTCGGCTGCAAGATGCAGTGGGAGCAGAAGGACAACTGGCCGACCGTGATGATGAAGGAGCCGATCTACGAGACGCCGGACGACATCCGCGTCCCCGACGATCTGCTCGATCATCAGGACACGCGCTGCGTGACGGACGCGATCCGCATCCTGCGCCGCCAGTTCGGCGACGAGGTCGCGATCATCGGCAAGACGATGGGGCCATGGTCGCTCGCCTACCACTGCTTCGGCGTCGAGCCGTTCCTGCTCATGTCGCTCGACGATCCGGCCAAGACGGCGCTCGTGCTGGAGCGGCTGAAGGAGGTCACGATCGAGTTCGGCAAGGCCCAGATCGAGGCCGGCGCGGACGCGCTCACGGTGCCCGACCATGCGACCGGCGACCTCGTCAGCGGCGAGTACTACCACCGCTACCTCGAGGATCTCCACACGGAGCTCGTCGAGCTGCTGCCGGCGCCGCTGATCCTGCACATCTGCGGGCGCACCGTCGACCGCATGGGCTTCATCGCCAACACCGGCATGGCCGCCTTCCACTACGACTCCAAGAACAAGCCCGGCGAGTCGATGGAGGCCGTGGACGGGCGCGTCAGCCTCGTGGGCAACATCAACAACCCGAGCACGCTGTACTCCCAGGGCCCCGCGGAGGTGGCCGGGGAAGTGCGCGAGAACCTCGACGCCGGCGTCCACATGATCGGCCCCGAGTGCGCCATCCCCCTGCAGACGCCGATCGAGAGCCTGCTCGCGATCGGCGACACCGTGCGCGCCTGGCACGGCGAGGCGGCGGCCGC
>DASXXY010000175.1:0-1536 GCA_036502805.1 Gaiellales bacterium
GCCTGCACCGAGACGTCGAGCGCGGAGGTCGGCTCGTCGCAGACCACGAGGCGCGGCTCGCCCGCGAACGCGCGTGCGATCGCGACGCGCTGCTTCTGGCCGCCGGAGAGCTGCGCGGGCCGCTGCAGCACGGCGCGGTCGGGCAGGCGCACGGCCTCGGTGAGCGTGCGGATGCGCTCGTCGGCGGGCTTGCCCGTGACGCCCGCGAGCTGCTTCAGCGAGCGGCGCAGGATGCGCCGCACGGTGTGCCGCCGGTTGAGCGCCGAGTCGGGGTTCTGGAACACGATCTGGAGCGCCCTGACGTCCTCGCTCGTGCGCCGGGAGAGCCCAGGCGCCAGCACGCGGCCATCGAGCGAGACGCTGCCGCTCGTGGCCTCGACGATGCCGAGCAGCGTGCGCGCGAACGTCGTCTTGCCGCAGCCGGACTCGCCCACCAGGCCGAGCGTCTCGCCCGGGAAGATGACCGTCGAGACGCCGGCGAGCGCGTGCACGCTGCCACCGCCCTGGCTGAAGATCTTCGTCAGGTCGGCGACGTCGAGCAGCGGCGGGACGCTGCGATCGACGACGCCCGCGCCCTCGAGGTTCGCCGCCATGGCGCGCGGCAGCTCCTGCGCGCGCTCGTGGAAGAAGCAGCGACTGACGTGGTCGTCGCCGACCGGGAACGCCGGCGGCTTCTCGCGGCGGCAGATGTCCTCGGCGAGCGCGCAGCGGTCGGCGAACACGCAGGCCGGGAGATCGGCGCCGATCGGCGGCAGGTAGCCGGGGATCGTGTCGAGCCGCCCGCGGTCCTTGCGCACGCCGCCGCGCGGGATGCAGCGCAGCAGGCCGACCGTGTACGGGTGCCGCGGGTCGTGCAGCACCTGCTCGGCGCTGCCCTCCTCGACCATCTCGCCGGCGTACAGCACGCCGACCTTGGAGCACATCTTGCGGATCACGCCGAGGTTGTGGCTGATGAAGAGGACGGCCGTGTGGAACTCGGCCTGGAGGTTGTTGATGAGGTCGAGGACCTCGGCCTCGACGGTCGCGTCGAGGCCCGTCGTCGGCTCGTCGAGGATCAGCAGGGCGGGATCGACGCCGAGCGCCATCGCGATCACGATGCGCTGCTGCATGCCGCCCGAGAGCTGGTGCGGGTAGCGCTCCATGACCGATCGCGGGTCGGCGATCTGCACCTGCTGGAGCATCGCGAGCGAGCGCTCGTGCGCGTCGGCGCGGCTCGCGCCGCGCGCCGTGTAGACCTCGGCGAGCTGCTTGCCGACGCGGATCGACGGGTTCAGCGCCGTGCCGGGGTTCTGGTACACCATCGAGACGACCTCGCCGCGATAGCGCTGCAGGTCGGAGCCGCGCAGCCCGAGCACGTCGACGCCCGCGACCTCGACCGAGCCGGAGCGCACGCGCCCGTTGCGCGGCAGGTAGCGGATCGTCGTCAGCGCGGCCGTCGACTTGCCGCAGCCGGACTCGCCGACGAGGCCGTAGGACGTGCCGCGCTCGATGCTGAAGCTGATGCCGCGCAGCACCTCGCGCCAGACGCCGCGCACG
>DASXXY010000176.1:0-2570 GCA_036502805.1 Gaiellales bacterium
GACCGCGAGGCTGCGATCATGGAGAGCCTGATCGCCATCCGGCGCGCCGGCGCGACCCTCGCGATCAGCTACTTCGGTCGCGAGGTCGCGGAGTGGATCGCATGAACGTCGCGACGCAGGCCAAGGCGCGCTCGGAGGCCCGCTCGCAGGCGCTGTACGAGGAGGCGTGCCGGCACATCCCCGGCGGCGTCAACTCGCCCGTGCGCGCCATGCGCTCGGTCGGGCGCGCGCACCCGCTCTTCATCGCGCGCGCGCAGGGCGCGTGGGTCGAGGATGCCGACGGCAACCGCTACGTCGACCTCGTCGGCTCGTGGGGGCCGATGATCCTCGGCCATGCCGACCCGGGCGTGCTGACGATCCTGCGCGAGACGGCCGCGCGCGGTACGAGCTTCGGCGCGCCGACCGTGCTCGAGATCGAGCTCGCCTCGGCGGTCAAGGACGCGATGCCCTCGATCGAGCTCGTGCGCTTCGTCAGCTCGGGCACCGAGGCGGCCATGTCGGCGGTGCGGCTCGCCCGCGCGGCGACCGGCCGCGACAAGATCCTCAAGTTCGCCGGCTGCTACCACGGCCACGCCGACGCGCTGCTCGTCGAGGCCGGCTCGGGGCTCGCCACGCTCGGCATTCCCGCGTCGCCCGGCGTCCCCGCGGCGACGACGGCCGACACGCTGACGGCGCCGTTCAACGACCTCGAGCTCGTGCGCACCGTCGTCGAGCAGCACGGTCACGAGCTCGCGTGCATCATCGTCGAGCCGGTGCCCGGCAACATGGGCACGGTGGCGCCCGCGCCGGGCTTCCTCGAGGGCCTGCGCGACCTGTGCGACGCGTGCGGCGCGCTGCTCGTGCTGGACGAGGTGATGACGGGCTTCCGCGTCGCCCGCGGCGGCGCGCAGGAGCGGTTCGGGATCGTCCCCGACCTGACGGTGCTCGGCAAGATCATCGGCGGCGGCATGCCCGCGGCGGCGTTCGGCGGCCGCGGCGACCTGATGGAGCAGCTCGCGCCGCTCGGCGCCGTCTACCAGGCGGGCACCCTCTCGGGGAACCCGCTGGCGATGGCGGCGGGGCTCGCGACGCTGACGCGGCTCGCCCGGCCGGGTACCTACGAGGAGCTCGAGCGCACCTCGGCCGATCTCGAGGCCGGCCTGCGCCGGGCCTCGGCGGGCCACCCCGTCACGATCAACCGGGTCGGCTCGATGCTCACCCTGTTCCACACGCCCGGTCCCGTCACCGACTACGAGAGCGCGCGCACGAGCGATCTCGAGCGGTTCGCCGCCTACTTCCGCGCGTCGCTCGAGGGCGGCGTCTACCTCGCCCCCTCGCAGTTCGAGGCCGGCTTCGTCTCGCTCGCCCACGGCCCGCGCGAGATCGAGCAGGTCGTCGCGGCCGCCGAGGCGTTCTTCCACACCCAATGAGCGCGACCGTCGAGCGCCCCGTCTGGGCCGCGCTGGCCGGGCCCGAGCACGCCCCGGGTCTCGAGCAGATCTACGAGGGCTACCTGCTGCACTACGGCGCCGTCACGGCGCGGGCCGGCGCCGACGGCGAGCTGCTGCAGGGCGACGAGCAGTACGCGCAGGGCCTCGCGCGGGTCGCCGAGCTGGACGATCCCGAGGCGATCGCGGCGCTCGCCGAGCTGATCGGCCTCGCCTCGCGCGAGCGCGCCGAGAACGGCGAGCAGACGGACGACTTCGCCCTGTGGGCGGCGACGGCGCGCTTCCTCGCCGACCGCAGCGAGCGCGATGCGTACCACGCGGCACTCGTCTCGCTGCGCGACGCGCGCGACACGGGGCCGCTCGAACGGCTGGTCGCGCCGCTGCCGGTCGAGCGCGAGCGCGACGCGCACCGCCGGCTCGCGGGGAGCGGCCGATGACCGGCACGCCGCTCGTCGGCGTGATCATGGGCTCGACCTCGGACTGGGACGTGATGCAGCACGCCGCCGAGCTGCTCGAGCGCCTGGCCGTGCCGCACGAGGTGCGCGTCGTCTCGGCCCACCGCACGCCCGACCTGCTGCACGAGTACGCGGGCAGCGCCGAGGAGCGCGGTCTGCAGGTGATCATCGCCGGGGCCGGCGGCGCCGCCCACCTGCCGGGCATGGCCGCGGCCAAGACGCTGCTGCCGGTGCTCGGCGTGCCGATGCCCTCGCGGCACCTGAGCGGGCTCGACTCGCTCGCCTCGATCGTGCAGATGCCGGCCGGCGTGCCGGTCGGCACGCTCGCGATCGGGCAGGCGGGCGCGATCAACGCGGCGCTGCTCGCGACCGCGATCCTCGCGCGCTCGCGTCCCGACCTGCGCGCGGCGCTCGAGCGCTTCCGCCGCGAGCAGACCGACGCGGTGCTCGCGCGGCCCGACCCGCGCGGCGCGTGAAGGCGCGGCACGCCGTCGTCGGCTGCATCGGCGGCGGCCAGCTCGGGCGCATGCTGGCGCTCGCCGCGCTGCCGCTCGGTGTCGCCGTGCGCTGCCTCGACCCCTCGCCCGACGCCTGCGCGGGGGAGGTCTGCGAGCTGATCGTCGGCGCGTACGACGACCCCGAGGCGCTCGCGCGGCTGGCCGAGGGCGCGAACGTCGTGACGTTCGAG
>DASXXY010000177.1:0-7009 GCA_036502805.1 Gaiellales bacterium
ATCTCCTCCGACGAGGAGGCCGTGCGCACGGTCGATCCGTACAGCCTCTACCTGATGGGCGGCCAGTGGTACGTGATCGGCCGCGATCACGACCGCGACGACGTGCGCACGTTCCGGCTCGACCGCGTGCGCGGCGACGTCCGCTTCGCGACGCGCCGCGAGCGCGACTTCCGCGTCCCGCCCGAGTTCGATCCGAGCGCCTACCGCAACCGCGCGCCCTGGCAGCTCGGCGAGAGCGAGGAGCTCGCGACGATCCTCGTCGAGCCCGAGGCGGCGTGGCTCGCCGAGCGCGCCGTCGGGCAGTACGGCACGGTCGAGCAGCGCGACGATCGCTCGCTGCTCTACACGACGGCCTACAGCGACTGGCGGCAGCTCGCCGGCTGGCTGATCGGCTACGACGGCCTCGCCTCCCCGCTCTCGCCGCCCGAGCTCGTCGAGCAGGTCGCCTCTGCGCTCGAGCGCGTCGCGTGCGACCACGAGGGCGAGCCCCCGCGCCACGCCGTGCCGCTCGAGCTCGTCGACCGCGCTGCCCCGCCCGAGCGCGGCGAGTCGCCCGTGACGCCCGAGCGCTTCGCCGTGCTGCAGGCGATGCTCGCCGACGTGCTCGCGGCCTGCGGCGAGAAGAAGGACGCGCTGATCCCCGCGGCCGAGCTGGCCGCGCGCTTCAAGCTCACGGACGAGGAGCTCGAGGACCACCTCCAGCTCCTCAACCTCGTCAACTTCGGCGGCGGCTGCTACGCGGTCTACGCCGAGCGCGTCGACGAGGGCCGCACGATCCACGTCGAGAAGGAGCTGTACGGCGACGAGTTCCGCCGCCCGGCACGCCTGTCGCCGCTCGAGGCCAAGGCGCTGCTGCTCGCCCTCGACCTCGTCGGCCCGCTGGTGGCCGCGACCGCCGGCACCGCGCTCGACGACGTGCGCGCGAAGCTCGAGGCGGCCTTCGGGCGCTACGACATGCGCGGCGCGCCGACGCCGCAGCCGACGCCGCTCGACGAGGACGTGCTGTCGGTGCTCTCGGCCGCCGTGCGCAGCCGCGAGCTCGTCGAGATCGAGTACCTCGGCAGCCAGGCCGACAGCGTGCAGGCGCGCATCGTCGAGCCGCACTACCTGCGCGGCGTGCGCGGCGACTGGTACTGCGACACCTGGGATCGCACACGCGACGACGAGCGCACGTTCCGCGTCGACCGCATCCGCAAGGCGAGGGCGCTCGGCGAGACGTTCGAGCGCCGCGAGAGCGTCACCGTACGCGTCGACGGCGCGCTCGGCGACCACGCCGGCACGGCGTCGCTCTGGTTCTCGGCCGACGTCGCGCGCTGGGAGCTCGAGGGCCGGCCGGACACGGGCCGCCTGGCCGACGGCGCGGCGCTCGCATCGGTGCCCTACGGCTCCGAGCGCTGGCTCTGCGCCGAGCTCTGCCGCTACCTGGGCGAGGCGATCCTGCTCGAGCCCGAGCCCCTGCGTGCCCGAGTTGCGGCGCGCGCGCGCGAGCTGGCGGCGTTCGTCCGCTCGCACGCGACCACGAACGCGCAGTGAGCGCCGCGCAGGCGCGCTGGCTGAGCGACGCGCAGGTCGCGGCGCTGCTGCCACCGCCGGCCGAGGCGGCCGAGCTCGCGCGCACGGTGCTCGTCGGGCTCGCCGAGGGCACGATCGAGCTGCCCCCGAAGCCTGCCATCCACCCGCGCCCCGACGGCTTCGTGAACGTCATGCCCGCGTACGTGCAGGGTCTCGACGGCTCCGGCGTCAAGCTCGTGAGCGTCTTCCCGGGCAACCGGGCACACGGGCAGACGGCGATCAGCGCGCTCGTGATCGTGCTCGACAGCGCCACCGGCGTCGTGCGCGGCCTGCTCGGCGGCGCCGCGCTCACGGCCTGCCGCACGGCTGCCGCCTCGGCCGCGTGCATCCCGCGCCTGGCACCGGCGGCGCCGGGGCACGTCGCGCTCACGGGAGCCGGCGTCGAGGCGCGCACGCACCTGCTCGCGCTGGCCGCGCTCGGTCGCCGCGAGGTCGTCGTCTGGGATCACCGCGAGGCGAACATGGACGCGCTCGCCGCCTGGGCCGCCGAGCACGTCCCGGCCGTCTCGCTGCGCACCGCGGCGAGCGCGAGCGAAGCCGCCGCCGGCGCCGCGATCGTGATCACGGGCATCCCGATCGGCGCCGAGGGCGGCCGCATCGACCCCGCTGCGCTGCGCGCGGACGTGCTGGCCCTGCCGATCGACTACTCGACGTCGATCCCGGCCGAGACGGCGAACGCCGCCGCGCTGCTCCTGTCGGACGACGTGACGCAGCTGGACGGCTACCGCGGCGTCCACTTCGCGGGCTGGCGCCCGCTCGACGGGCCGGTCGGCAACTGGCTGGCCGACGCCGCGCCGCCGCGGCCGGACGGTCAGATCGTCGTCGCGAACCTCGGCGTCGGCGCGCACGACGTGGTCTTCGGCAGCGCCGTGCTCGCGCGCGCCGAGCGCGACGGCATCGGCACGATCGTCACCCCGTGAGCGCGCGCCGGGCCGCGGCGCGCAACTGCGGATCGGCGTCGTCCACGTAGGCGCGTGCGAGCTCGCGCTCGCCCTCGGGCGCGTTGCCGAGCGCGATCAGGGCGTTGCGCCGCAGGTAGCGCACGTCGCGGTCGGGCACGTAGAGGTGCGCGTGGCGCGCCAGCAGCTCGTCGGCCGGCAGCTCGAGCCAGTCGGCGAGCGCGACCCACGCACCCGGATCCCCCGGCAGGTCGGCGCCGCGCCGCGCGGGGCCGGCGTTCCAGGGGCAGACGTCCTGGCAGATGTCGCAGCCGTAGACGCGATCCCCGAGCGCCGCGGCGTGCTCGTCCGGCACCGGGCTGCGCGACTGCGTGGTCGTCGAGAGGCAGCGCGTCGCGTCGAGCACGCCGGGCTCGATCAGCGCGTCGGTCGGGCAGGCGTCGAGGCACAGCGTGCACGAGCCGCAGCCCGGCGGCACGAGCTCCTCGGCCGGCTCCAGGTCGGCATCCGTGACGATCGCGCCGAGCGCGACGAACGAGCCCTGGCCGGGCACGATCGCCATCGTGTTCCTGGCCGAGAACGCGAGGCCCGAGCGCACGGCGGCGTCGCGATCCACGTGGTGGTTCGAGTCGACGAAGACCGAGCAGCGCGCCCCCCGCGCGCGCAGTCGGCCGGCGAGCTCGGTGAGGCGCTCGCGCAGCGGGCCGTAGGGGTCGCTCCAGGCGTAGCGCGGCATGCGCCCGGCCGGCTCGGGCGGTCGCGGTCCCGCGGGGCGCCAGAGCGGCATCGCCGCGGCGATCACGCTGCGAGCGCCGCGCACGAGCCGCTCGGGATGGCACGAGCGCGGCGTGTTCGTGAGCGTGAAGCGCAGGTCGCCGAAGAGCCCGCGCGCACGGCGCTCCTCGATCAGGCGCTCCGTCTCGGCGTAGGCCTCCGCGCGCGCGACGCCGATCAGCAGGCCGTCCACAGCGAGCTCGTCCTGCATCTGCGGCAGCCTAGTGCACGCTCCCGCGCGTCTCGTGCCGCGCTTCGCGCACGAGAGGATCTGGCCGGCGAGGCGCTCGCATACGATCTGGCCGGTGCGCGCCGTGCGGATCCATGAGGAAGGCGGCCCGGAGGTCGTCGTCGTGGACCGCGACGTGCCGGTGCCCGAGCCCCGGCAGGGCGAGGCGCTCGTGCGCATGCGCGCCAGCGCGCTGAACCACATCGACATCTGGATCCGCCTCGGCAAGCCGTCGCGGCCGAAGCCGCACACGCTCGGGGCCGACGGAGCCGGCATCGTCGAGGCGCTCGGGCCCGCGACCGAGGGGCCCGAGCCCGGCAGCGAGGTCGTGATCAACCCGGGCATCTTCTGCGGCGTCTGCGAGGCCTGCCTGCGCGGCCAGCAGTCGCTGTGCGAGCGCTTCGCCGTGCTCGGCGAGCACATCGCGGGAGCGCACGCCGACTACTGCGTCGTGCCCGTGCGCAACCTGCACCCGAAGCCCGAGCCGCTGAGCTTCGCCGAGGCCGCGGCCTACCCGCTGGTGTTCGCGACGGCCTGGCGCATGCTGATGACGCGCGCGCGCCTGCAGCCGGGCGAGTGGGTGCTCGTCTGGGGCGCCGGCTCCGGCGTCGGCAGCGCCGCGATCACGCTCGCCTCGTCGCTCGGCGCGCGCGTGATCGCGACTGCCTCGCGCGACGAGGTGCTGGCCGTCGCGCGCGAGCGCGGCGCGCTCGCCACGATCAACCACCGCCGCGACGACGTGCTCGCCGCCGTGCGCGAGATCACGGGCGGCCGCGGCGTGGACGTCGTCTACGAGCACGTCGGCGCCGACACCTGGGCGACGTCGATCGAGGCGCTCTGCCGCGGCGGCCGGCTCGTGCTGACGGGCGCGACGACCGGCGGCAACCCGCCCGCGCGCCTGCACCGCATCTTCTGGAAGCAGCTCGACGTGCTCGGCTCGACGATGGCGAGCGACGCGGAGTTCCGCGCGGTCACGCGCCTCTTCGCGCAGGGCAGGATCCGCCCCCTCGTCGACTCCGTGCGGGCGCTCGAGGACGTGCGCGACGCGCAGGTCCGGCTCGAGTCCGGGCAGCAGAACGGCAAGCTCGTGCTCGCGATCGCCGATGCCTGACGCCAACGCGCTCACGGGCCCGGAGGTGCTGCTCGTCCCCGACGGCGCCGTCTCGGGAAACCCGGGCCCGGGCGGCTGGGCCGTCATCCTCGTCAGCGGCGAGCACCGCCGAGAGCTTTCCGGCGGCGAGCCGCACACGACCAACAACCGCATGGAGCTGCGGGGCGTGATCGAGGGCCTGCGCGCGCTCAAGCGCCCCTCGCGCGTGCGCATCCAGTGCGACTCCGCCTACGTCGTCAACGCGCACCGCAAGGCCTGGATCGCCAACTGGCAGCGCAACGGCTGGAAGACGGCTGCCAAGAAGCCCGTCGAGAACCAGGACCTGTGGCTCGACCTGCTGAGCGCCGAGGAGCCGCACGAGATCACCTGGGAGCTCGTCAAGGGGCACGCCGGGCACGAGCTCAACGAGCGCGCCGACGTGCTGGCGGTGCTCGCGCGCGAGGCCGCGGCGCGCGGCGACTGACCTACGTCAGTAGCCGAGGATGAACTTGGCGTCCTCGGACATCAGCTCGGGCGACCAGGCGGGCGTCCACACGAGCTCGGTCTCGACCTTGTCGATGCCCTCGCACCCCGCGGCCACGGTCTCGATCTGCTCCGCGATCCACGGCCCGACGGGACACCCCATGGACGTCAGCGTGTACGTGATCTTGACGGCCTCGCCGTCGACGGCGACGTCGTAGACCAGGCCGAGATCGACGATCCCCATGCCGATCTCGGGATCCTCGACGGCGTTCAGCGCCTCGCGCAGGGCTTCGGTAGTGGTCATGCCTGCACTCTACGACGTCCGCAGCGCGAACCCCGGAGGCGAGGCGTGCGCGCTAGTGCTTGCGGCGCCCCTCGAGGACGCCGATCAGCACCATGGCGAGCATCAGCACGAAGATGATGCCGAGCATGATCTCGGTCGTGCGGTCCTTGTGGCCGCCGCCGGTCGAATCGTCGGCCGCGAGCGCAGCGGCAGGCAGCGCGAGCAGCGCGACGAGAGACACGAGGAGCGTGCGCAGCATGTGCTTCCTTCCGCCGAGATCCATCACGGGGATTGAATCACACCCGTCCCGCCGCGAGCGTCGTCCGACCCCATGCGTAGCCTGGATGTCCGTGACGCGATTCGCCCATGAGGCCGAGGTCGAGTGTGCACGGGCGCTCGACGCGCTCGGCATCCGCTGGGCCTACGAGCCGCACATGTTCGTGCTCAGCCGCGATGCCGAGGGCCGGGTGCGCGAGGCGATCACGCCCGACTTCCACCTGCCGGACCTGCAGCTCTACCTCGAGGTCACGGCGATGCGCCAGCGCCACGTGACGCGCAAGAACCGCAAGCTGCGCCGCCTCCACGAGCTGCATCCCGAGGTGCGCTGCCACACGCTCTACGCGCGCGATCGCGCGCGGCTGATCGAGCGCCTCGGCGAGATCTGCACGCTCACGCGGGCGGCCTGACAGCCGGCTGCGGCTCGGCCGCGGCGGGCTCCGGCGCCACAGCGCCGTCGAGCGCCTCGAGCTCGGCGAGCGCGCCGACCGCCTCGTCGCGCAGCGTCACGCGCTCGCGCTCGGCATCCTCGTCCGTGAGCTTGCCGGCACGGTGGTCGAGATCGAGCTCGAGCAGCGCCGCGAGCGCGGCGTCGCGCCGCTCCAGGAGCGCGAGCCTGCGGGCATCGGGCGGGGCCGTCTCGACCGCGCGCTCACGCACGAGCGGCCACGCGACGAGCGCGACGACGACGGCCGCCAGCACCACCAGCACGATCACCGCGAGCAGCATCAACGAGCGCGCGCGAACGCCTCGTTCGTCCGCCGCGCGAGCCGCGCGGCGAGCCGCGGATCGGGCCAGATGGCGATGGCGAAGCCGAGCACGAGGACGATGGCGGAGAGCCAGAGCAGGTTGACGAGCGGATTGAGGAAGGCCTTGATAGTCACGACCCCGGGCCGCGGCGAGCCGTCGAAGACGAGGTACAGATCCTCGCCGGTGTGCAGCAGCGGACGGATCGCGATCTGCTTCGTGGGCTCGCCCGAGTCGAGGTAGGTGCGCGCCGAGGGCCGCAGCGTGTCGACGCGGTGACCGCCCTGGTAGACGTCGATGACGGCCTCGGTCGAGATGTAGGCGCGCGTGATCGGCGACTCGATGCCGCGCAGCTTCAGCCCGTAGCCGTGGAACTGCGTCATCTGGCCCGGCGCCAGCACGAGCGTACGGCTCGAGGCGTAGGCGCTCGTGCCCACGATGGCGACGACGCCGATCATGACCGCGAGGTGCACGATGTAGCCGCCGTAGCGCCGCCGGTTGCGGCCGATCAGCTGCGCGAGCGCCGCGGGCCAGGACGTGCCGGGAGTGAGCGCGCGGCGGGCCGCCGTCCCGCGCGCCAGCTCGAGCCCGATCGTGACCGTCACGAAGAGGCAGAGGCTGAGCGCGACGACGCCCGCGACGCTCGACGCGTAGCC
>DASXXY010000178.1:0-12796 GCA_036502805.1 Gaiellales bacterium
GGACGATCGCGACGTAGCCGAGGCCGCCGTTGAAGACGCGCCGCATCTCGTCGCGCTCGACGCCGAGCTGCGCCAGCCACGGCAGCACGGCCGGCACCGGCCAGAGGCGCTCGTCGACGCGCGCGCCGAGGCCCTCGGGGAGCACGCGCGCGAGATTGCCCGGCAGGCCGCCGCCGGGTACGAGGCCTGGCGCGTCGGCGAGATCGCCGCGGGCACGGGCGTCGAGTACACCTAGATGCGGCGGATCGGCGTGCTCGTGTCGGGCTCGGGCTCGAACCTCGGAGCGCTGATCGAGCAGGTGCACGGCGGCGCGGCCACGATCGCCGGCGTGTGCTCCAGCAACGCGGGCGCCTTCGCGCGCGAGCGGGCGCGCGCCGCGGGCATCGACGAGGGCGTCTTCGCGCTCGCCGAGCACGGCGGCGAGGCGGGCCGCCGCGATGCCGCGATGGCCGACTGGCTGGCCGCCCGCGGCGTCGAGCTCGTCGTCTGCGCGGGCTTCATGGGCGTGCTGACGCCCATCTTCCTGGAGCGCTTCCCCGACCGCGTGCTCAACCTGCACCCGTCGCTCCTGCCCGCGTTTCCGGGCGCCGACGCGATCGGGGACGCCTATGCCGCCCGCGTCGCCGAGACGGGCGTGACGGTGCATCTCGTCGACGAAGTGCTCGACGGCGGGCCTGTCGTTGCCCAGACCCGTGTGCCGGTCAACTACGATGAGAGTCCGGAGGGCCTGCGCACCCGCATCCACGCGGCGGAGCACCGGCTTCTACCGGCCGTCGTCCAGCGCGTCGTGCGTGGTGCCCTCGATCTCGACGACATCGCCAGGAAGGCGCGCACGTGACTGTCAAGCGAGCACTCATCTCGGTCTCCGACAAGACGGGCCTGCTCGAGCTTGCGCACGGGCTGGTCGATCTCGGGGTCGAGCTGATCGCGACGAGCGGCACGGCGGCCTACCTCGGCGAGCACAACCTGTCCTCGACGCGCGTCGAGGATCTGACGGGCGTCGCGGAGATGTTCGGCGGGCGCGTCAAGACGCTGCACCCGAGCCTGCACGGCGCGCTGCTCGCGCGCCGCGACGACGCCGGCGACCAGGCCTCGATGGCCGAGCACGGGATCGAGCCGATCGATCTCGTCGTCGTCAACCTCTACCCGTTCCGCCACGTCGCCGCACGGCGCGAGTCGAGCGAGGGCGACGTCGTCGAGGCGATCGACATCGGCGGGCCCGCGATGGTGCGCGCCGCCGCCAAGAACTTCGCGTCCGTGGCCGTGCTCGTCGACCCCGAGCGCTACGGCTTCGTGCTCGACGAGCTGCGCGAGTCCGCGGGCGAGCTCAGCCTCGACACGCGCCGCGAGCTCGCCGCGGAGGCGTTCGCGCACACGGCGGGCTACGACATCGCGATCGCGAACTGGTTCTCCGACACGGAGTCGTTCCCCGAGCGGCACCTCAGCGAGCTCGTCAAGGTGACCGACCTCGCGTACGGCGAGAACCCGCACCAGCGCGCCGCCTATTACATGGAGGCCGGCGCGCGCCGCCATCTGCTCTCGATGGTCACCCAGCACGGCGGCAAGCAGCTCTCGTTCAACAACCTGCTCGATCTCGACGCCGCGACCACGCTCGTGCAGGAGTTCACGGTGCCGGCGTGCGTGATCGTGAAGCACGGCAACCCGTGTGGCTGCGCGCTCGCCGCGACGCCCGAGGAGGCCTACCGCAAGGCGCTCGCGGCCGACCCGGCCTCGGCCTTCGGCGGCGTCGTCGCGCTCAACCGCCCGCTCTCGCGCGAGCTCGCCGAGCTCGTCGCCGAGCAGTTCGTCGAGGTGCTGCATGCGCCGGGCTACGGCGAGGGCGCCGTCGACCTGCTGCGCGACAGGCTGCGCAACCTGCGCCTCCTGGAGTCCGACGAGCGCCGTCGCCCGACGCCGGGCGAGCGCGACTCCCACCGCGTGCTCGGCGGCCTCCTGATCCAGGATCGCGACACCGAGTCGGAGGACCGCGACACGATGGAGGTCGTGGCCGGCCCGGCGCCGACCGAGCGCGAGTGGGGCGACCTGCTGTTCGCGTGGCGCGTCGTCAAGCACGTGCGCTCGAACGCGATCGTGATCGCGCGCGACACCGCCACGGTCGGCATCGGCGCGGGGCAGATGTCGCGCGTCGACTCGACGAGGCTCGCGCTCGGCAAGGCGCTCACGCCGGTCGCCGGCGCGGTGCTCGCATCGGATGCCTTCTTCCCGTTCGCCGACGGCGTCCAGGCGGCGCTCGACGCCGGCGTCCGCGTGATCATCGAGCCCGGCGGCTCGAAGCGCGACGACGAGGTCATCGCGGCCGTCGAGGCCGCCGGTGGCACGCTCGTGTTCACGGGCCGCCGCCACTTCTCGCACTGACGGCCGCGACGACGCCCCGCCGTGGCCCGGCGGAGCGTCGCGGCGGGCGCCGGTCAGTGCGCGGGATAGGAGCCGACGAGCTGCGTCCACTCGACGCGCGAGGGGGCTCCCGTGATGCCGCCCTCCTGCAGCGCCTTGCCGAGGCGCTCGCTCATGAAGCGCCCCTGCGCGGCCTGCGACTCCCAGATCTCGTAGACGACGAGCCCGTCGGCGCCGATGCTCGCGCTGTGGAAGTGCAGGCCCTCGGGCCACTCGCCCGCGCCGGTGGTGACGTCGATCCCGAGGGCCCTGTTGGTGGCCATGTAGCCGTCGGCGGTCACGCCCGGGAATTCCAGGATCAGTGCCTCTGCCATGCTCGTCCTCGTCTCGGTGGCGGTTGTCGGCGGGATCCTCTCCCGGGGCGTGCGGCCTGTCAACAGCGGGGCCGAGGTCAGCGCCGGATACGATCCCGCCCGTGCGTGAGTTCCCCACGATCCTCGACCTGATCGGGCACACGCCGATCATCCGCCTGCCGCAGCTGCAGCCGACGGGCTCGGCGCGCGTGCTCGCGAAGGTCGAGTACGTCAACCCGGGCGGCTCGATCAAGGATCGCATCGCGCTGCCGATGATCCAGGCCGCCGAGCGCGACGGCCGGCTGCGGCCCGGCGGCACGATCGTCGAGGCGACCTCCGGCAACACCGGCGTCGGGCTCGCGATGGTCGCGGCGCAGCGCGGCTACCGCTGCGTCTTCGTCATGCCCGACAAGATGTCGCGCGAGAAGATCGCGCTGCTGCGCGCGTTCGGCGCCGAGGTCGTCGTCTGCCCGACCGAGGTCGAGCCCGAGGATCCGCGCTCCTACTACTCCGTCTCCGCGCGGCTCGCGGAGGAGACGCCGGGCGCCTTCAACCCGAACCAGTACGCCAACGCGGGCAACCCGCAGGCGCACTACGACAGCACGGGCCCCGAGGTCTGGGAGCAGCTCGGCGACGAGCTCGACGTGCTCGTCGTGGGCGTCGGCACGGGCGGCACCGTGACGGGCACGGGGCGCTACCTCAAGGAGCGCAAGCCCGACCTCCAGATCGTCGGCGCCGACCCGATCGGCTCGATCTACTCGAGCGAGTCGGTGCACTCCTACCTCGTCGAGGGCGTGGGCGAGGACTTCTGGCCGACGACGTTCGACCGCGACATCGTCGACCGCTGGTTCCGCGTCTCGGATCGCGAGGCGTTCGCCGCCACGCGGCGGATCGCGCGCCTCGAGGGCATCCTGATCGGCGCCTCCGGCGGCATGGCGCTGCACGCCGCGCTGCGCGTCGCGCAGGAGCTGCCGCCCGAGAAGACGGTGCTCGTGATCCTGCCCGACGGCGGCCGCGCGTACCTCTCGAAGGTCTTCAACGACGACTGGATGCTCGTCCACGGCATGTTCGACGACACCGCGCGCCCGCCGACCGCCGGCGAGCTCGTGGCTGCGCGAACGGGAGACGTGCCGGCGCTCGTGAGCGTCGGCCCGCAGCAGCCGGTCGCCGATGCGATCGCGCTGCTGCAGAAGTACGCGGTCTCGCAGCTGCCGGTGATCGACGGCGACGAGGTGCTCGGCTGCGTGCACGAGCGAACGCTGCTCGACCGCGCGATGCGCGACGGCCGCGGCGCGCTCGAGGCGCCGACCTCCGAGCTGATGAGCGACCCGCTGCCGGTCGTGCAGGCCATGCGCCGGCTCGACGACGTCTACCACGACCTGCAGTCGAGCCCGGCCGTGCTCGTCGCCGACGGCAACTCGCCGATCGGCGTGCTGACGCGGGCCGACGTGCTCGAGTGGCTCGCGCACGCCTAGCGTCGTCGGTCGCAGGGTCGGTGGCGTGAGCGTGCGAGGGCCGGAGGCGCCGTGACCATGCGGCAGATCGCCCTCGTGGCCGCACGCCGGCACGCCGTCGCGACGCAGCGCTTCGCCGCGCGTCGGCGCAGCGCGTCGGCGGACGAGCTCGTGGCCTGCATCGAGCGGCTCGGCTGCGTCCAGATCGACTCGATCTCGGTCGTCGACCGCTCGCAGCGCCTGGTGCTGGCCGCGCGCTGCGGCCGCGTGCCGCTCGGCGCCCACGACGCGCTCCTGCGCTCGGGCCGCGTGTTCGAGTACTGGGCCCACGAGGCCTGCCTCCTGCCCGTCCGCGACGAGCCCTACTTCCGCCTGGCGAAGCGAGCCGACGGGCGCTACCAGCGCTGGTTCGGGCCGATCCTGAAGGAGCACCGGAAGCTCGCCGACGAGGTGCTCGCAGTCGCGCGCGAGCGCGGCGAGATCGCGTCGCGCGACTTCGGCGGTGCCGGTAGCGGCTACTGGGAGTGGACGCCCGCGAAGCGCGTCCTCGACGCGCTGTGGACGGCCGGGCAACTCGCGATCGCCGGCCGCAAGGGTGTCGAGCGCCGCTACGCGCTGCCCGAGCGCGTGTTCCCGCCGGAGATCCTCGCGTTGCCGGATCCCACCGCCGAGGCGGTGCACCGCTGGCAGACAGAGACGGCGGTGCGCGCGCGCGGCATCGCCAGCGAGAACCGCATCTCGGATTACTGGCGCGTGCCGGGCAAGCGCCGCACGCTCGCGCCCGCGATCGAGCAGCTCGTCGGCGAGGGCGTGCTCGAGCGACTGCGCATCCCCGAGCTCGACGAGGTCTGGCTCGTGCCGGCCGAGGACGCCGAGCGCGCGATCGCCGGAGCTGCCGCCCCGCGCGGCGCGTACCTGCTCTCGCCGTTCGACAACGTGCTCTGGGACCGCATCGAGGCCGAGCGGCTGTTCGGCTTCGAGCACCGGCTCGAGATCTACAAGCGCCCGCACGAGCGCATCTACGGCTACTACGTGTTGCCGCTGCTCGACGGCGACGAGATCGTCGGGCGCATCGACCTCAAGGCCGACCGCAAGGCGGGTACGCTGCGCGCGCAGGCGGTGCACTGGCAGAAGCGGCCGAGGCCCCGTGCGCTGAGGGAGGCGCTCGTGCGGCTCACCCACGCGCTCGGGCTCGAGAGGAGCGAGATCCAGAGTGGAGTTTGAGACCCGGGCGATCCACGCAGGGCAGGAGCCCGACCCCCTCACCGGGTCGGTCAACGTCCCGATCTACCAGACGAGCACCTACGCGCAGGACGGGATCCTGCAGATGCGCGGCGGCCACGACTACGCGCGCACGATCAACCCGACGCGCACGGCGCTCGAGACCTTCCTCGCCTCGCTCGAGGGCGGCCGCCACGGCATCTGCTTCTCGTCGGGAATGGGCGCGACGACGTCCGTCATGGAGCTGTTCGGCCCGGGCACGCGCACGGTCGCGATCAACGACGTCTACGGCGGCACCTACCGCCTCTTCTCGAAGCTCTACGCGCCCAAGGGCTACGGCTACGAGTTCGCCGACCTGACCGACGAGGGCATCGTGCGCACCGCCTTCGAGCAGCCGGCCGACCTCGTCTGGCTCGAGACGCCGTCCAACCCGCTGCTCAAGATCGTCGACATCCAGGCCGTCGCCGAGCGCGCCCACGCCGCCGGCGCGCTCGTCGTCGTCGACAACACGTTCGCGAGCCCCTACCTCCAGAACCCGCTTGCGCTCGGCGCCGACATCGTCGTGCACTCGACGACGAAGTACGTCGGCGGGCACTCCGACTCCGTCGGCGGCGCCGTGATCGTCAACGACGACGCGCTCGCCGAGCGCCTGCACTTCAACCAGAACGGGATGGGCGCGGTGCCCGGGCCGTTCGACTGCTTCCTGACGCTGCGCGGCGCGAAGACGCTCGCCGTGCGCATGGAGCGCCACTGCGACAACGCGACGGCGATCGCGCGCTGGCTGACGGAGTCGCCGGCCGTCGCCGAGGTCTTCTATCCGGGCCTCGAGTCGCACGCCGGCCACGAGACCGCGCGCCGCCAGATGAAGCGCTTCGGCGGCATGATCGCGTTCCGCGTGCACGGTGGTCGCCCCGCCGTCGATGCGGCGCTCGCGAGCACGGGCGTGTGGACGCTCGGCGAGAGCCTGGGCGGCGTCGAGAGCCTGATCGAGCACCCCGGCGCGATGACGCACGCCTCGCTCGCCGGCTCCGGCTTCGAGGTGCCCGACGATCTCATCCGCCTCTCGGTCGGCATCGAGCACCCCGACGACCTCATGCGCGACCTCGTCACGATGCTCGCCGCGGCGACGCGCGAGCGCCTCTGACGCAGGCCCGGCGCGGGCAGCCTCGCACGCAACACGGGGGTCTGACCCGCGTGTTGCGGGTCTGACCCGCACGTTGCGGGTCAGACCCCCGTGTTGCGTACGTGCGGATCGTTGCGAGCGGGAGAACGGGGTCTGACCCGCGACTCCCGGGCCTGACCCGCGACTCCCGGGCCAGACCCCCGTGGGTCGTACGCGGTTCGTCGCGAGCTCGGCGTCTGGCGCTCAGCTAGCGAGGGGTCGCTGCCGATACCCCTTGCGTGGCGCAGGTTGCGCATCCCCGGCCCCTCGCGGGCTCGCTCGCGGCGCTCCGGCGCGCGGCGGAGATCGGCCTGCTCGCGATCGCGCCGGTCGTGCTCGCCGTGGCGATCCTCGGCAGTGCGATCGGGCATCGCTACGCGTTCGACTTCCACGGCGCGCTCTGGCAGGCCGCGCGCGACGTGCTCGACGGGCGCAACCCGTACCCGCCCGCGACGAGCGCCGGCGTCGCGCCCGGCGACCGCTTCGTCTACCCGCCGCCCGTCGCGATCCTGCTGATCCCCCTCGGCGCGCTGCCGTTCCCGCTCGCGGCGGCGCTGATCACCGCCATCCTGATCGCCGCGGTGGCCGCGACGCTGTGGGTGCTCGGCGTGCGCGACTGGCGCTGCTACGGCGCCACCTATCTCTCGATCGCCGTCCTCCACGACATCCGCCTCGGCGCGCTGACGCCGCTCCTGGCGCTCGGCCTCGCGCTCGCATGGCGCTGGCGCGCACAGGCGCGTGCCGCGATCCCGCTCGCGCTGATCGTCGTCGCCAAGCTCTTCCTGTGGCCGCTCGGCGTCTGGCTGCTCGCGACCGGGCGCATCCGCGTGACCGTGCAGGCGGCCGCGCTCGCGCTCGGCGCGAGCGCGCTCGGCTGGGCGGCGATCGGCTTCGCCGGTCTCGGCGACTACCCGAAGCTCCTGAGCGTGCTGGCCGCCGACGAGCAGGCGCGCGGCTACTCGCTCGTCTCGGGGGCTCTCGCGCTCGGCCTCGGCCCGGCGGCGGCGCGCGCGGCGGCGATGGCCGTCGGCGCCGGCCTGCTCGCGCTCTGCTGGCGCGAGGGGCGACGCGGCGCCGACGAGCGCTCGCTGATCCTCGCGCTCGCCGCCGCCCTGGCGCTCTCGCCAATCGTCTGGCTGCACTACTTCGTGCTCCTGCTCGTGCCGATCGCGCTCGCGCGGCGCTCCTTCGGCGCGCTCTGGCTGGTGCCGGCGCTGTTCTGGATCACGCCCTACGAGGAGAACTTCGGCGCCCACTGGCGCATCGGCGCGGCGCTCGTCCTGACCGCGCTCGCCGTCGGCGCAGCGGCCCGCGCGCGCACGTACGCTCCGGCCCCATGACGCGCTCCTGGAACCCCGCGAGCCCTGCCGGCGGCGGACTCGACATCCCGTACTCCCCGGCCGCCGTCTCCGACGGCCTCGTGCACATCGCCGGAGTGATCTCGAGCGACGCGAGCGGCGAGATCATCGCCGACGACTTCGCGAGCCAGGCCCGGCGGACGTTCGGGAACCTCGTGACGACGCTCGAGTCGGCCGGCTGCTCCGCCGCCGACGTCGTCCACGTCACGACCTACCTCACCGACCGCGACGACTTCGACGCCTTCAACGAGGTCTTCAAGGAGACGTTCTCGGATCCGTATCCCGCACGCGTGACGGTGCTCGCGCAGCTGATCGTGCCCGGCCTCTCGATCGAGGTCACGGCCGTCGCAGCGCGTCCGAGCTGACGCCGCCGCCCGGGTGGGCGATGACGGCAGCGGGCGCGCCCACTAGTGTCCGGTGAGATGCTCAGGACTCGCGCACTGCTCACGCTCATGGTCGTCCTCGGCGCGCTCGGGTTGAGCGCGCCCGCACTCGCGTCGCCGCCCATCGCCCAGATCATCGGCGGATCGGCCGCAGCCGCCGGCGCCGCCCCGTACGCGGTGGAGATCCAGGCGACGTCCGGCCCCTCGACGTACTTCTGCACCGGGTCGCTGATCGCGCCGCAGTTCGTGCTGACCGCGGGTCACTGCACGTTCGACGACACCGGCACGCCGATTCCCGTGGCGGGCTACCGGATCCGGATCGGGGTCTCGGACTGGACGACCAACCCCACGGTGCGCACCGTCACGGCCGTGTCGCTGCATCCCGCGTTCAACCCGAACACGCTCCAGGGCGACGTCGCCGTGCTCAAGCTCGATCAGGTCGCGCAGGCCGGGACGTCCGTCATCCCGCTCGCGACGTCCGCCGACGCCGCGCTCTACGCGGCGGGCCAGCCGGCCACGGCCATGGGCTGGGGCATCACGGCGAACGGCGCGGCGAGCATCCCGAACGTGCTCCAGACGGGCACGGTCGCGGTGCAGGCCAACGCGACCTGCAACTCCTCGGGCGCCGGCCTCTCGTTCCGCCCGAGCTACGACATGTGCACGGCGGCGCCGAGCTTCGTGCCCGCGGCCTGCCACGGCGACAGCGGCGGACCGCTCGTCGCGACCACGGCCACCGGGCCCGTGCAGATCGGCGTCGTCAGCTACGGCACGTCGGGCACCTGCGCGCTCGGGCCCGACTTCTTCACGCGCGCCTCGTCGATCCAGGCCTGGGCGGCGAGCGTCGCCGCGGGCGCGCCGATCACGACGCCGTTCGTCCCGCCGTACGCCGCGCCCGCCGCGACGCTCGCGCTCAGCGCCGACGGCGTCGTCGCGACGTTCAGCGACGCCCCCGATCCCGCCACGCTCCTGACCGGCTTCATCGCATCGCTCACCAACGCCGCCGGCGTCGTCGTCGCGAGCCAGCCGCTCTCGCCCTCGGCCACGACCGCGTCCTTCCCGGCGGTGCAGCCCGGCTCGTACACGGTCGGCGTCGTGGCCGACTACACGGAGGGCACGAGCGCTGCGGGTACCTCCGCCGCAGTCGTGCTCGCACCGCCCGCCAACACGGTGCGGCCGTCGATCAAGGGGACGGGCCGCGTCGGCTCGACGCTCAGCTGCCAGCCCGGCACGTGGGTCTGGCCAGGCGCCGCGACGCTGACGGCGCTGTGGCTGCGCAACGGCGCCTCGACGGGGGTCGTCACGCAGGGCTACCGCGTGCGCGAGGCGGATGCGGGCGCGAAGCTCGCCTGCCAGGTGCTGCTGCGGGCCTCCACGGGTCCGACGGCGACGGCCACGAGCGCTGCGCTGCAGGCGACCGAGAAGCTCGCCGTGCGTACCCGCCCGCGCCTCACCGGCAGCCATGCCGTGGGCGCCCGGCTCGTGTGCTCGGCCGGGGCCTGGAAGCACACGGGCTCGCTGCGGCTGAGCTATGCCTGGCTGCGCGACGGCAAGGCGATCACGGGCGCCGCGGCGCGCAAGGCCAGGCGCACGATCGCGGCCGGCGACGCGGGCCACCGGCTCACCTGCCGCGTCAAGGCCAAGACCGCCGGGCAGTCGGCCTCGGCGACGTCCAGCGCCGTCAAGGCCACCGCCTGAGCGGAGCGGGTCGCGCGCTCAGGCCGAGAGCGCGGCGCGGTCGTGGGGCGCCGCGAGGTCGAGCGCCGGGCCGACGGGCACGATCCGCGTCGGGTTGATCTCCGGGTGCGTGCGGTAGTAGTGCCGCTTGATCTGGTCGAGATCGACGGTCGGCGCGATGCCGGGGTGCTGGTAGAGGTCGCGCAGGTACCCCGAGAGCTGCGGGTAGTCGGCGATCCGCCGCAGGTTGCACTTGAAGTGCCCGACGTAGACGGCGTCGAAGCGCACGAGCGTCGGGAACAGCCGCCAGTCGGCCTCCGTGACCGCGTCGCCCATCAGGTAGCGGCTGCCGGCGAGGCGCGCGTCGAGCTCGTCGAGCGCGTCGAAGAGGTGCCCGAAGCTCTCCTCGTAGGCCTGCTGCGTGCGCGCGAAGCCCGTCTTGTAAACGCCGTTGTTGACGTTGTCGTAGACGAAGGCGTTGAGCTCGTCGATGCCGGCGCGCTGCGCCTCGGGCAGGTAGTGGCGCTCGGGATGCTTGGCGAAGGCGTCGAACTCGCGCTCGAGCATGCGGATGATCTCGGCCGACTCGTTGTTGACGATGCGCCCCGTCTCGCGATCCCACAGCACCGGCACCGTCACGCGCCCGTCGAAGTCGGGGTTGCTCGCGACGTAGGCCTCGCTCAGGAACGCGAAGTGGTTGACGGGATCCGACGTCGTGCCCGGCGCGTTCGTGACCGCCCAGCCGCGCTCGTCGCGCTCGGGGTCGACGACGGTCATCGAGATCGCGTCCTCGAGCCCCTTGAGCTTGCGGTAGATGATCGTGCGATGCGCCCACGGGCAGGCGTAGGAAACGTAGAGGTGATAGCGCCCGGCCTCGGCGCGGTAGCCGGAGCTGCCGTCGGCGGTCACGTGCTCGCGGAAGATCGAGTCCCTGCGCCGGAACGTGCCGTCGCCGGCCGGCTGCGACGGGGACTCGTCGCGCGTGTCGGTGGATGTCATTGCAGGCAACCTACCCGAGCGCGCCCGCGGTTACGCGTGCAACCGCGTCAGCGGCCCAGGTAGGCCTTGCGCAGGCCCTCGTCGTCGAGCAGGTCGGAGGCCTTGCCCTCGAGCACGAGACGGCCGGTCGAGAGCACGTAGCCGCGGTCGGCGATCGAGAGCGAGACGTTCGCGTTCTGCTCCACGACGAGCACGGCGATGCCCGACTCGTGGACCTGCTTGATGACCTCGAAGCTGCGCTCGACGAGGATCGGCGCGAGGCCCATCGAGGGCTCGTCCATCAGCATCAGCTTGGGGCGCGACATCAGGGCGCGTCCCATGGCGACCATCTGCTGCTCGCCGCCGGAAAGCGTGCCCGCGAGCTGGTTGCGGCGGTCGTAGCAGAGCGGGAAGAGGTCGTAGACGCGCTGGAAATCCTCTTTCGTGCCGCCGTGGTGGAGGTAGGCGCCGAGCTCGAGGTTCTCCTGCACCGTCATCGGTGCGAACAGGCGGCGGTTCTCGGGCACGATCGCCATGCCGCGGCCGATGCGGTGGCTCGTCGTGCGTGTCGTCACGTCCTCGCCCGCGAACTCGATGCGGCCGGTGCGCGAACGCACGATCCCGAGGATCGTCTTCAGCGTCGTCGACTTGCCCGAGGCGTTGCCGCCCAGGAGGCACACGAGCTCGCCCTCGTTGACCTCGAGGTCGAGGTCCTGGAGGATGTGGATCTGGCCGTAGTAGGTGTTGATGCCCTCGAGCTTGAGCAGGCTCACTTGGTCGCCGCCGCCTTCGTGCCGAGGTAGGCCTCGACGACGCGCGGGTCGGTCGCGACCTGCTCGAACGTGCCCTCGACGATCTTGACGCCGTGGTCGAGCGCGACGACGCGATCGGAGATGCCCTCGACGACGTGCATGTCGTGCTCGATCACGAGGATCGTGTAGCCGCCCTCCGTGCGCAGGCGCGCGATCAGCTCCGTGATCTCGTGCGTCTCGACGGGGTTCATGCCGGCGGCGGGCTCGTCGAGCAGGAGGATCTTCGGTCCCGTCGCCATCGCGCGCGCGATCTCGAGGCGCCGCCGGTTGGCGTACGAGAGGCTGTAGGCGGGCTGATCCCAGCGGTACCCCTTGAGGCGCTCGCCGAAGAACGAGAGATGTCGCTCGGCCAGGGCGCGGATCTCGGCCTCCTCGCGGCGCATGCCCGGGGTGCGCAGCATCGAGCGCACGACGCCGGCCTTCGTGCGGCCGTAGGCGGCCGCCATCACGTTCTCGCGCACCGACATGTTGAGGAAGAGCCGCAGGGTCTGGAACGTGCGCGCGACGCCGAGGTGGTTGATCCGGTGCGGCTCGAGACCGGTGATGCTGCTGCCCTCGAGCAGGATGTCGCCGTCGTCGGGCTCGTAGATCCCGGTGATCAGATTGAAGAGCGTCGTCTTGCCGGCGCCGTTCGGGCCGATCACGCTCACGATCTCACCCTCGGCGACGGTCAGATCGAGGCTCGACACGACCTTCAGGCCGCCGAACGCGAGCGACACGCCGCGCAGCTCGAGGAGCGGTTGCGCCGCCATCAGATGATCTCCATGCGGCGCTCGCCGAGCAGGCCGTTCGGCCGCACGATCATGAGGCCGATGAGCAGGACGCCGAGCACGATGTAGCGCGTCGCGTCGGGCTGCGCGAGGAGCACGTTCTCCCACACGAACGTCCCGAGATACACGGTCGGCACGAGCAGGATGTCGCGCGCCCAGCCGCGCACGAGCGTGAGCGCGAGGATCAGGCAGATCAGCGTGATGTACGAGACGGGGCCGATCCAGGTGTTGAGGCCGTCCGGGATGATCACCCAGTGCGAGAGCACGCTGTCGAGG
>DASXXY010000179.1:0-6022 GCA_036502805.1 Gaiellales bacterium
CGATGGCGACGAGTTCCCCCCGGTCGACATGCATGTCGACGCCGTCGAGGACCGCGCGCTCGGCCTCGCCGCGGCCGTGCGTGCGCGTCACGCGGCGGACGCGTACGAGCGGTGCGGCCTCGCCTGCCTCGGCGGCCGGGCGCCGTCGCACGGCACGCTGCCGACCCGCTCGCTCACGCGCCGACGCCCGCGGACGTTCCTCGGTCATCGAGCGATCGGCGTCTGCTGCCATTCGGCTGCGGTACGCGGAGCGTGCATGAGGAGATTTTCCGCGGCGGCCGCCTCGAGGTCGCATTCGGTGTCGATGTCGAGCGTCGGCGGGAGCAGCCGGACGGTGCAGCCGCAGGCCACGGCGGCGGCGATCGTCTCCTCCAGCACGTCGTCGGTGGACATCGGCACGGCGAAGATCGGCGCCGTGCGGGCGGCTCCGACGGCCCAGTAGCCGCCGTCGCGACAGGGCGCGAGGACGATCTCGTCGCGCCGGCGGGGAACGCAGTCGGCGATCGCGCCGAGTGCGAACGGCGAGTCCGTCGCGGCGATCACGCAGGCGGTGGCGCCGCCCGCGAGCTCGTCGGCCATGAGCCGCGCGAGGCGGTCGCCGAGCGTGCCGTGGCCCTGCGCGACGCAGTCGAAGCGCGCCGGAACGCCGAGCGCCCGCAGGCGCGGGGCTGCATCGGGCGGATCGTGCGCCAGGACGAGGCGCGCAGCGAGCGGCGCGGCTGCCGCGAGCGCGGCGACGGAGTCGAGCAGCAGCGCGAGCGCGAAGCGCTCGGCCGCCTCGTCTCCGAGCGTCGCCGCGAGCCGTGTCTTGGCGCGCACCACCCCCGGCTCCTTCGCGATCAGCGCCAGGGTGACGGTCACCGCAGCGCCTCGCGAGCGAGCAGCACGCTCATCTGGCGGGCGACGCGCAGCGATCCTCGCAGCGACCCCGTGACCTTGGATTCGCCACCGAAGCGCGGGAGGTAGGCGACCGGGATCTCGCCGATCACGAGCTTGGCGCGGGCCGCGCGGATCACCATCTCGAGCGGCCACGCGAACGCGCGGTCCTCGACTCCGAGCGCGAGCAGCGCCTCGCGGCGGATCGCCCGGAGCGGCCCGATGTCCGTGAGGCGCGGGCCTCCGGCGACGATCAGCGAGAGGCCGAGCGCGCGGTTGACGATGCGGTGGTCGCGCCGGATCGCGCCCGGCAGCAGCGTGCGTGAGCCGAGGCAGAGGTCGAGCTTGTGCTCGCTGACCTCACGGACGACGCGCGCCACGTCGGCGGGCGCGAACGTGCCGTCGGCGTCGAGGAAGCAGACGATGTCCCCGCGAGCGGCAACCGTGCCCGCGAAGCACGCCGACCCGAAGCCGCGCCTCGGCTCGACGACGACGCGCGCGCCCGCGGCCGCCGCGATCGCTCCCGTGCCGTCGCTCGAGCCGTTGTCGACGACGACGATCTCATCGGCGAGCCCGAGCAGATCGCCCACGACGCGCCCCACGCTCGCGGCCTCGTCGAGGGCCGGCAGCACGACGGTGACGGACTCCGTCACGGGAACGCGATCGCCCGGCGCCGCGCCGCAGCCTCGAGCGCGGCCTCGATGTCGGACAGCAGCTCACCGGCGTCCTCGATGCCGAGCGAGAGGCGGATCATCCCGGGGCGGATGCCCGCCCGGCGCCGCTCGCCCCAGGGGAGCTCGGCGTGGGACGAGACCCAGGGTCGCAGCGCGAGGCTCTCGACGCCGCCGAGCGTCGGCGCGCGACCGATCAGGCGCAGGCCGGCCAGGAACCGCTCGGCGGCATCCGCGCCACCGCGCAGCCGCAGCGTCGCAAGCCCCGCGCTGCCGGCCAGCACGCGACCGGCGAGCTCGTGATCGGGATGCGACGGAAGCGCCGGGTGGCAGACCGAGAGGATGCCGGGATGCCCGACCAGCGTGCGCGCGACGATGCGGGCCGTCTCGTTCTGGCGCTCGACTCGGAGCGGCAGCGTCTTCAGGCCGCGCTCGAGCAGCGAGGCGGCGCCCGGATCGAGGCAGGCCCCGAGGCCGTCGGCGGCGTCGCGCACGCGCGCGAGCACATGCAGCGAGCCGGCGACGACGCCCGCCGTCACGTCACCATGGCCGTTCAGGGCCTTCGTGGCCGAGTGCACGACGAGGTCGGCGCCGAGCAGCGCCGGACGCAGGTTCACCGGGGTCGCGAGCGTGGCGTCGACGATCACGACGACGTCGCTCCCCGACGCGATCGCGGCCAGCCGCTCGATGTCGGCGACGCGCAGCGTCGGGTTCGAGACGGCCTCCACGAAGAAGGCGGACGCCGACGGGGCGATGGCGGCCCAGCGCCGCTCGTCGCCGGGGTCGATCAGCACGACCCGCCGGCCGAGCGACGGAAGCTCGCGCACGAGGATGCGATACGCGTCACCGCAGACGAGTCGCGACGCGGCCACGAGGCCCCCTGCCGGTACGACTGCGAGCAGCGCCGCGAGCAGCGCGGACGTGCCCGACGCGGTCAGGAGCGCGTCCTCGGTACCTTCCAGCGTTGCGATCCGGGACGCGACCGCGGCCACCGTCGGGTTCGCGAGGCGCGAGTAGGCCCAATCCGCATGACCGTCCGGCGCCGGCTCGAAAGCAGCCGAGCGGTGGATGGGTGTCGCAGGCCCCTTGGGCGCGTGCACGATCGCTCCCGGCCCGTGGACGGCGAGTGTCGCAATGCTCGCCTCGTGGTCGGGTCGCTGGCTCACGCTGAGCGGTTATACCCCCATGGGAATCGCCGGAAGAGCGGCGCATGGGAGAGTTCGCCGCATGTTCAGAAATGGATCGACCCGGCTGCCCTAGGGTGGCCTGGTGGCGCGAACCCTCCCTGAGCGGCTGTTCGCGCGGCTCGAGCGCTTCCGCCTCGGCCCGATGCGCGAGGGCGCGTTCAAGAGCACGCTCCACGACGAGCGGGTCGCGACGATCCTCGGGCTCGCGCTCGGCGTGTGCTTCAGCGTCTGCTTCGCGACCGGTCTCGTCTCCCACCTCGTGCAGCGCGGCCCGGACTGGTGGCGCGAGTCGTGGCCGACCGACCCGGTCTCGCTCTACCGGATCACCCAGGGCGTGCACGTCCTGACCGGCTTTGCCGCGATCCCACTCCTGCTCGTCAAGCTCTGGGCCGTCTATCCCAAGCTGTTCGCGTGGCCGCCCTTCACGACGATCACGCAGGCCGTCGAGCGGGCCTCCGTCGCCCTGCTGATCGGGGGCGCCACGTTCCAGCTCACGACGGGAGTCATGAACGTCTTCTACTGGTACCCGTGGGGCTTCAACTTCCCGAACGCGCACTTCGCGGGCGCCTGGATCGCGATCGGCGGCCTCGTCACCCACATCGGCGCCAAGTGGGCGATCGCTCGCGAGGCGTTGCACCGTCCGTTGGCGCCGCAGCCCGAGCAGTCGGGCGTGGGGGCGATCACGGGCGGGCTCTCGCGCCGCGGCCTGCTGCTGACGGCCGGTGCGGGCAGCGGCATCGTCCTCGTCGCGACCGCGGGATCGGCCGTCGGGCCGCTCAGCCGGCTCGCCATCCTCGCACCGCGCCGCGCCGGCGTCGGCCCCCAGGGCCTCCCCGTCAACCACGCGGCCACCGCCGCGATCATCGAGGCGGGCCGCGACCCTGCGTACCGGATCCTCGTGACCGGACACGTTGCGCATCCACTCGCCCTCTCGCTCGCCGATCTGCGCGCCTTCCCGCAGCGCCGCGAGACGCTGCCGATCACGTGCGTCGAAGGCTGGAGCACGAGCGCGGACTGGGAGGGCATCGCGCTCCGCGACATCCTGGATCGCGCCGGCGCGGCGCATGCTGCGCGGATCGAGGTCGTGTCGTTCCAGAAGCGCAGCGGCTCGTCGTCGTCGCTGCTCTTCCCGAACCACGCGCGCGATCCGCGCACGCTCATCGCGCTGCGGCTGAACGGCGAGGAGCTGCACCCCGACCATGGCTATCCGGCGCGTCTGATCGCTCCCGACCGTCCCGGCACCGAGCAGACCAAATGGGTCCACGAGCTCCGCGTCATATGAACCTCGACCCCGCGACACGGCCGGACCGCATCGACCCGCGCATCTTCTGGCCGCTGCTCGTCGTCGGCCTCGGGCTCGCCGCGTGGGGGTTCCGGCTGACCACGGTCACGCACGTGCCCCTGCACGCGTTCGGGCCCTGGTTCGTCGGCGGCATCGTCGCGCACGACCTCGTGCTCGCGCCGATCGTCTTCGTGGGTGGCGCGCTCGTGCGCCGCGTCGTGCCCGCGAGCGTGCGAGCGCCGGTGCAGGTCGGGCTGATCCTCTCGGGCGTCGTGCTCGTCTTCGCGATCCCAGGGCTGCTCGACAAGGGCCGGGATCTCGGGAACACGAGCAAGCTCCCCAACGACTATCCGGTCAGCGTCGCGATCGTGCTCGGCGCGATCTGGGCGGTCGTGCTGCTCGCCGCTGCGCGAGCGCACCGGCGCGCCTGAGCGTCCGCTGTCCCGGGCGGCTCTCCGGCTCGCGACGCTCGGCGTCGCGAGCCTGGCCGCGCTGACCGGGGGCGCCGCGCAGGCGCGGCCGGCGGGCGCCCCGGGCGCGAGCTTCGCCGGCGCCGAGCAGCACGGCGACATCGACGGTGTCCAGGCCGACCTCGAGGTCGTCCGACCGGCGGTCGCCGTGCCCGGCGGCGCAGCGGGCGCGTCGGTGATCCTGACCGATGCGAGACGCGAGCGCTTCGCGCAGATCGGCTGGATCACCGGCGCCGGCGGGGTGCCGCGGTCGTTCGCAGCCTGGTCGACGCCGCACGGCAGCGCGCTGCGCGTGCTCCCCGGCAGGCTCGCACCCGGCGGCCTGATCGTCTACAAGGCCGAGGTCGCCGGCAGCGTGCTGCGCCTGTGGGTCGATGGAGTCGACGGCGCCCCGCGTTTGCGTGGGGTCCCGACCGAGCTCGTCGCGGCGGAGGCGCAGATCGAGGCCGCGACGCTCGGCGGCGCCCGGCTCGGCGCCCGCGCCGCCGATCCGGCGGTGCTCGGATGGACGTTCGCGCACGTCGACGGGCGCTGGACGCGCTTCGCGCCGGCGAGCGTGAGTGCCGATGCCGGCCTCGGCGCGCGGCGCACGGACACGTTCGACGGCGAGGCGGGCACGCACATCCTGGTCTGGGATCGCGGGCGCTCTCGCCCTCCGGTCGCCGTCCCCGCGCGGCCACCCGCCCGCGTCGCCACGACCGCCGAGCTGCGCGCCGTCTTCGGCGTCGAGCTCCACTCGGCCACCGCCGCGCGCGCTGCCGGAGCGGCCGTCGCGCGTCGCACGGCGCGAGCCGCGACCGGGGCGTCGCGCGTGCTCGGTGTGCAGCGGGCGATCTGCGACGACCGCCAGCTCGTGCCGGCGCTGCATGCACGGTGCTACGTCGTCGCGGTCGCACCCGGCTCGCGCTCGCCCGTCGGACCGCGTGGCGGGCCTGCACGCGCGGCGCCGACCGCGCTCACTGCGCTCGTGAGCGCCGACGGCGAGCGGCTGCTCGAAACGCTCGCACTCTGAGCACGCCCGCGCGGGCGTCAGCGGGAGGCGGTCGGTGCGCCACGCAAGGGCTCGCGCGCGAAGGCCGCGATGCCGTCGCCGAAACGCACCTCTGCCGCAAAGCCGAGCTCGTCGCGCGCGCGGGCGGGCGAGGCGAAGACGTGCCGTACGTCACCTGCCCGGAACTCGCCGGTGACGGTCGGGGTGAGCCGTGGGTCGATCGTCCGCGCGAGCACCGACGCCATGTCGCCGACGCTGTGCGGGTCGCCGCTCGCGATGTTGAAGGCTCCTGTCGGCGCATCGGGGGAGAGCGCGAGCACGTTCGCGGCGGCAATGTCGGAGACGTGCACGAAGTCGCGCATCTGGCCGCCGTCCTCGAAGACGCGCGGCGACTCGCCGCGCTCGAGCGCGCTGCGGAAGATGCTCGCGACCCCCGCGTACGGCGTGTCGCGCGGCATGCCCGGACCGTACGCGTTGTGGTACCGCAGGCGTACGACCGGCACACCGAGCTCGCGGCCGAAGACCGTCGCGAGGTGCTCCTGGTG
>DASXXY010000180.1:0-4192 GCA_036502805.1 Gaiellales bacterium
TCGCGAGCGTCATGCCGGGGCGCAGCACGTCCTTGCGGCCGGGCGGCCCGTAGTTCGGGATCTGCGGGTCCTCGTGCATGCGCCGCCCGACGCCGTGGCCGACGAGCGAGCGGATGACGCCGAAGCCGTCCTCCTCGACGCGCGTCTGCACCGCGTGGCCGATGTCCGAGAGGTGGTGCCCGTCGAGACACTGCTCGACGGCGGCGAAGAGGCCGCCGCGGCAGGCCGTCAGCAGGCGGCGCACGTCATCCGGCTGCTCGCCCTCGCCGACCCAGAACGTGAAGCCCGAGTCCGCGACCCAGCCGCGCAGCGTGACGCCGACGTCGACGGACAGCACGTCGCCCTCCTGCAGCGTGTACGCGCCGGGGATGCCGTGCACGACCATGTCGTTCGGCGACGCGCAGATCGAGGCCGGGAAGCCGTGGTAGCCCTTGAACGTCGGCACGCCGCCCTGCGCGCGGATGAAGTCCTCCGCGGCGACGTCGAGCTCGCCCGTCGTCACGCCCGGTCGCGCGCGCTCGCGCAGCAGCGCGAGCGTGCGCGCGACGACCGAGCCGGCGGCCGCCATGCGCTCGAGGTCCTTGCGCGACTTGCGGATGATCATGCGTCCTCCAGCGCGCGGACGGCAGCGGTGAGGTCGGCCTCGACGGCGCCCTGGTCGCGTGCGCCGTCGATCGTCACGACGGGCGTGCCGAGCGCGCGGTAGTGCTCGCGCACGGGCATCGTGTCGCGCTCGAAGATCGCGACGCGCGTGCGCACGACGTCCTCGGCGTCGTCGTCGCGCTGGTACAGCTCGGAGCCGTCGATGTCGCACACGCCCGGCACCTTCGGCGGCGCGTAGACCGTGTGGTACGGATGGCTGCCGGCGCGGCACACGAGCCGGCCGGCGAGGCGGTTGACGAGCTCGTCCTCCGGTACCTCGATGTCGAGCACGCCGGAGACGGCGGCCGAGCGCTCGGCGAGCATGCGATCGAGCACGACCGCCTGCTCGATGTTGCGCGGGTAGCCGTCGAGCACGAAGCCGCCCCCGGCGTCGGGCTGCGAGATGCGGTCGGCGAGCATGTTGACGGTCACCTCGTCCGGCACGAGCGCGCCGCTGTCGAGGTAGGAGCGCGCCAGCAGGCCGAGCTCGCTGCCCGCGCGCATGTGCGCGCGGAACATGTCGCCCGTCGCGATGTGGGGCACGCCGATGGCGGCGGCAACGGCTGCCGCCTGGGTGCCCTTCCCTGCGCCGGGGGGGCCGAAGAGGAGCACGGCCAGCAATCCGTACCTACTTCTTGAGGACGCCCTCGTAGTGGCGCATCGTCAGCTGCGACTCCATCTGCCGCATCGCATCGAGCGCCACACCGACGACGATCAGGACGGACGTGCCGCCCAGTCCGCGTGCGGTGGCCTGCGAGAACCCGCCGTAGCGGATGAAGAGGTTCGGCAGCACGGCGATCAGCCCGAGGAAGAACGCGCCCGGCAGCGTCAGCCGCGTGAGCACGCGGTCGAGGTAGCGGGCGGTCGGCCCGCCCGGGCGCACTCCCGGGATGAAGCCGCCGTACTTCTTGAGGTTGTCGGCCTGGTCGACCGGGTTGAACGTGACGGCCGTGTAGAGGAACGTGAACATCACGATCAGCACGAACTCGAGGATGATCGCGGGCCACCCGCCCGGCGCGAAGAACGTCGAGAGCGGCTTGAGGCCGGGCACGAGCTGTCCGACGGTCGACGGGAAGAAGAGCACCGCGACCGCGAAGATGACCGGGATGACGCCTGCCATGTTGACGCGCAGCGGCAGGTACGTCGAGCCGCCCGACATCATCCGACGGCCGACCTGCCGCTTCGCGTACTGGATCGGGATGCGCCGCTGGCCCTCGTTCATGAAGACGACGGCCACGATCACGCCGAGCGTGACGACCGGCAGCGCGAGCCGCTCGAACGTGCCACCCGCGAGCCACGCGCTGATCGCCGGCGGCGCCGAGGTCAGGATCGAGGCGAAGATCAGCAGCGAGATGCCGTTGCCGACGCCGCGCTGGGTGATCAGCTCGCCCATCCACATGAGCAGCGTCGTGCCGGCCGTGAGCGTCGTCACGATCAGGATGAAGCGGCCCACGGTGAGGTCGGGCAGCAGGTCGTTGGCGCCGATCGCCGAGCCGTTGTGGAACAGGAACACGTAGCCGGCCGACTGGAACGCCGCCAGGATCACGGTCAGGTAGCGCGTGTACTGCGTGATCTTCTTGTAGCCGGACTCGCCCTCCTTGGAGAGCTTCTCGAGCGACGGCACGACCGTCTGCATCAGCTGCAGGATGATCGAGGCCGTGATGTACGGCATGATCCCGAGCGCGAACAGCGAGAGGTTCGCGAGCGCGCCGCCGGCGAAGATGTTGAGCACGTTGAGGATCGTGCCGTTGGCGCCGTCGCCGAAGAAGGTGCGCAGCGAGCTCGTGTTGACGCCCGGCGTCGGCAGCCACGAGCCGACGCGGTAGAGCGCGATGATCAGGAACGTGAAGCCCAGCCGGCGCCGCAGGTCGGGCACGCGCCAGATGTTCATCAGCGGGCCGAACATCAGGCCTCGTCGTCCTCGGCGGCCTCGTCGCCGGCGGCCGGCTCGTCGCTCGTCGCGACGGGCTCGTCGGCGTCGTCGTCGTCGTCCGCGGCGGCCTGCTTGCCGGCCTTGGCGGGCGCCGCTGCGGCGCGTGCCTCGGCCGCGGCCCGCTTGACCGGGTCGCGCACGGGCTCGACGGGGAGGTTCTCGCCGCCGATGAAGACGACGGTGCCGCCCGCGGCCTCGATCTTCTTGCGCGCCGAGGCGGAGAAGCCGTGCGCGTGGATCGTCAGCGCGACCTCGAGCTCGCCGTTGCCGAGGATCTTGACCGGGTGCTTGAGCGTGCGCAGGACGCGCGCCGCGAGCAGCCCCTCGGGCGTGACCTCGGCGCCGGCCTCGAAGCCGGCGAGCGAGCCGACGTTGACGCCGTGCGTGTAGGTGCGGAAGGGGCCGAACGGCATCGAGTCCTTGGACTGCGCGCCGCGCAGCTTCGGGACCTGCATGTGCAGCGGCATCTGGCCGCCGATGAACCCGGCGCGCATGGCGTGCGAGCCCGAGCGCGACTTCTGGCCCTTCTGACCGCGGCCGGAGGTCTTGCCCGTGCCGCTGCCCTGCCCGCGACCGACCCGCTTGCGGGCCTTGGTCGAGCCGGGCGTCGGCGAGAGGTTGTGAAGCTGGATCCGCTCCTGCTCCTGCTGCTCGTCCATCAAGCGCCCTTCTTCTTCTCGTCAGCCGTGGCGTCCTCTTCGACCTCGATCAGGAACGCGACCTTGTGGAGCATGCCCCGCAACGTCGGCGAGTCCTCGTGCACCCGGGTCGAGCCGATGCGGCCGAGACCCAGAGCCCGCAGCGTACCGCGGTGCTCGTGCTTGTGGCCGATCTTCGACTTCACCTGTGTGACGCGGACGGCCATCAGGCGTCCCCACCGGCTTCCGGCTCGGCCTCGGCGACGGCCGCCGGAGCGGCTGCGGCAACGGCGACGGGGGCGTCGGGGCGCTTGCGCGGGGGCAGCACCTCGGCGACCGTCTTGCCGCGCAGCTTGGCGACGTCCTCGGGGCGCCGCAGCGCCTTGAGGCCGGCCTCGGTGGCGCGCACGAGGTTGATCGGGTTCGACGTGCCGAGGGACTTCGCGAGGATGTCGCGGATGCCCGCGAGCTCGAGCACCGCGCGCACGCCGGCGCCGGCGATCACGCCGGTACCGGGGCCCGCCGGCTTGAGCATCACGCGGCCGGCGCCGAAGATGCCGACGACCTCGTGCGGGATCGTCGCGCGGTAGCGCGGCACGCGGAAGAGGTTCTTCTTGGCGTCGTCGACGGCCTTCGAGATCGCGACCGGCACCTCGTTGGCCTTGCCGTAGCCGATGCCGACCTGCTCGGACTCGTCGCCCACGACGACGAGCGCCGTGAAGGAGAAGCGCCGGCCGCCCTTGACGACCTTGGCGACACGGTTGATCTCGACGACGCGCTCCTGGAGCTCGCCTCCGTCGCGCTGCTGAGGGATGCGTCCCATCTAGAACTCCAAGCCGCCCTCTCGGGCGCCGTCAGCGAGCGCCTTGACGCGCCCGTGGTAGAGGTAGCCGCCGCGGTCGAACACGACCTTCTCGACACCGGCCTCGCGCGCACGCTGCGCCACGAGCTTGCCGGCCTCGGCAGCCCTTTCGGATTT
>DASXXY010000181.1:0-9077 GCA_036502805.1 Gaiellales bacterium
GCGAGCGGCGCAGCAGCAGCGTCCGGCGGCGACCGCCCAGCGCGACGACACGCGCGAGCGAGTCGTCGGTGCGGGTCTCGATCGGGCGGTCGTGCACGAGCGCGCAGTCGGCGATGCCCGCAAGCCGCTCGCGCGCATCGCCGTCGCGGAACGCGATCGGCTCGTCCGAGACGTTGCCGCTCGTGAGCACGAGCGCGTCCACGCCCAGCTCGCCGAGGTCGCGCAGGAGCACGTGGTGGAGCGGCGCGTAGGGCAGCATCACGCCGAGCTCGCCGACGCCGGGCGCGACGCTCCCGGCGACGCGCGCTCCCGCCCGCCGCGGCGCCAGCACGATCGGCCGCGCGCTCGCGGCGAGCAGCTCGCGCTCGACCTCGCCGAGCTCGACGAGCAGACCGGCGGCGGGCTCGTCGCGCGCCATCAGCGCGAACGGGCGGTCCTCGCGCCGCTTGCGGGCGCGCAGCGCGCGCACGGCGCTCTCGTCGCCGGCGTCGCAGGCCAGGTGGTAGCCGCCGATGCCCTTGACGGCGAGCACGGCGCCGGCCGCGAGCCGGCGGGCGGCCGCCTCGACGGCATCCCTCGCGCCGTCGAGCGCGAGCTCCTCGCCGTCGGGTCCGAGCAGGCGCGCACGCGGGCCGCAGGCCGGACACGCGTTCGGCTGGGCGTGGAAGCGGCGGTCGCCGGGGTCGTCGTACTCGGCCTGGCAGGCCGGGCACATCGTGAAGCCGGCCATCGTCGTCGCCGGCCGGTCGTAGGGCACGTCGCGCACGATCGTGAAGCGCGGGCCGCAGTTCGTGCAGTTCGCGAACGGATAGCGGAAGCGGCGGTCGAGCGGATCGCGCAGCTCCGCGAGGCACTCGGCGCAGGTCGCCGCATCGGGCGCGACGAGCGCGTCCGCGCCGCCCTGCCGCACGCTCGCGACGATGCGGAACTCGCGCTCGCCGGTCGAGGCGATGCGCGCGCACTCGACGTGCTCGACGACCGCGAGCGGCGGGGACTCGCGCGGCAGGCGCGCGAGGAAGCGGCGCACGGCGTCGGCGCGGCCGTCGACCTCCACCACGACCCCGCGCTCGTCGTTGAGCACGAAGCCGCCGAGCCGCTCCTCGCACGCGAGGCGGTAGACGTAGGGGCGGAAGCCGACGCCCTGCACGATGCCCTCGACGCGTGCGCGCACGCGGGCCGCGCGCAGGTCGGCGACGCCGCTCATCCGCCCTCGCTCCCCTCCCCCAGCTCGATCAGCTCGCGCAGCAGGTGCGAGACCGTCGCCTGGGCCTCCTGGATGCGCGGGATGTGCTGGGACGCGCTCAGAACGAGATGGTCGGCGAGGCCGCCGGCGGCGACGGCCCCGCCGTCGTAGCCGACGAGCGCGATCGTCACGAGGCCGCGCCTGCGCGCCTCGACGAGCGCGTCGACGACGCTGCGCGAGTCGCCGCTCGTGGAGAACGCGATCAGCGCGTCGCCGCTCCCGCCGTAGGCGATGACCTGGCGCGCGTACACGGCCTGGGGCCCGATGTCGTTCGCGATCGCCGTGACGATGGCGGCGTCCGCGCTGAGGTCGAGCGCCCTGCGCGCTCGGCCCGCGCCGCCGGGGAGCGGGCGCGCGAGGTCTGCCGCGAGATCCATCGCGTCGGTTGCCGAGCCGCCGTTGCCGAGCGCGAGCAGCGTGCCGCCGCGCTCGAACACGTCCCGCAGCGCCACGGCGGCAGCCGCGATCGCAGGCCGGCAGTCGCGCACGGTCGCCTCGCGCAGCGCCTCGATCTCGGCCGCCTTCATGAGCACCGTCGAGCGCACGTCGGCGAGCACGGCCGGCAGGTCGCTCTCGCTCTCGCTCAGGAACGGGTAGAGGAAGCTCGAGGCGCCCGCGTCGTGCGCCGCCCGCTGCGTGCGGCCCGCGAGCAGGCCGCGATGGTCGAAGAAGACGTGGGAGAGCTCCCAGACGAGGTGGTAGAGCGTCTCGATGAGCTCCTGGCGGATGAACGGGTCGGCCACCGGCGGCTCGATCACCCAGTCGGCCGGGAGCGGCGCGAACGCGACGGTCAGGCTGCCGCAGGCGCGAGCCGCCTGCAGCGCCGCGGCCAGGGCGGGATGGTCGGCCTCCTCCCCGAACGCGAGCACGACGTCCTGCTCGCGGGCCTTGAGCGCGATCTCGGCCGCGAGCGCCGGGCCGTCGCCGATCAATGCGAGCGCGGGCAGCGCGCGCTTGCCGACGATCACGGGGTGCACGAACTCGACCGCGACGTGGCGCGCGTCCGAGGCGCCGGCGGGCGCGCAGGCGCAGGCCAGCAGCCGCCCGCCGCGGGCGCAGCGCTCCGCGACGGCGTGGCAGAGCTCCGCGATGCGGCCCGCCTCGACCGCGAAGAGCTGCGCCGCGGCGGCCCTGCGCGTGGCCAGCCCGCGCTCGAGCAGCTCCGCGACGGGCTCCGCGGCGACGCGGCTCACGTCGTCAGTGCCGCGCTGCGCCGGGCCACGCGCTCGGCCAGCCAGCGCCGCCACTCGTCGACGCCCTCGCCGGTGCGCGCGCTCACGACCATCGTCTCGACGCCCGGATTGACGTCGTCGATGTTCGCGAGCAGCTCCTCGAGATCGATCTCGAGATGCGGCAGCAGGTCGATCTTGTTGACGAGGACGAGCTCGCAGGTGCGGTACATGAGCGGGTACTTGAGCGGCTTGTCCTCGCCCTCGGTGATCGCGGCGACCATCACGCGGACGTCCTCGCCGACGCGGAACTCGGCCGGGCACACGAGGTTGCCGACGTTCTCGATCACGAGCAGGTCGATGTCGGCGAGCGGCACCGACGGCAGCGCCGAGCGCACCATGTTGGCGTCGAGGTGGCACTCCCCGCCGAAGCCGGCGTCCGTGTTGATCTGCGTGACCGGCACGTGCAGCGACGCGATGCGGGTCGCGTCGTAGGAGCCCTGCACGTCGCCCTCGAGCACGCCGACGCGGATGCCCTCGCCGAGCGGGCGCTCGAGCGCCCGCTCGAGCAGCGTCGTCTTGCCCGCGCCCGGGGCGCTCATGAGGTTGATCACGGCCACGTCGTGGCGGTCGAAGTCGTCGCGATTGGCGCGCGCGATGGTGTTGTTGGCGTCGAGGGCGTCCTCGACGATGCGGACCTTCACCCGGTGCATGCTGGCTCCTCAACCTCGATGGATTCGACCTCGAGCTCGTTTCCCGCCTCGACCGTGACGTCGGCGCCGCCGCAGGCCGGGCAGCGGAAGGACGCGCCGTCGAGCGCGAAGCTCACACCGCAGCCGCCACAGGCGAGGCTCGCCGCGACGACCTCGTACTCGAGCGCCGCGCCCTCGCACAGCGTCCCGGCCGCGACGTGCTCGAAGTAGAAGGCGAGCGAGTCGGGCACGACCTGGCGCAGCTCGCCGCAGCGCAGGCGCACGACGAGGACGCGGCGACCGGCGGCGTGGCGCTCGGCCGTGTCGATCACGGCGCCCGCGAGTGCGAGCTCATGCACTGGCGCTCGCGCGGGCAGCCCGCTCGCGCAGGTCGACGAGCGTCTCGGCGACGAGCGCGACGGCGCGCGGCACGGCCGCAGCGACCTCGGGCGTGAGGCCCATGCCGTAGTCCGAGATCTCGAGCGGCTCGCAGGCGACGATCGTGACGTTCCCCGGCCACCCGGAGACGGCGCGCACGAAGCGCAGCACGGTCTGCGGATCCATCGCGTGGGGGTCGATCGTCTCGCCGTCCTCGATGCCGGCGGCGATCTCGGACTCCTCGGGCTCGAGCACGTAGAGCGTGCCGGGCGGGCCGTCGCCGTGCATGACGTCGATCAGGACGAGCGAGTCGTAGCCGCGCATGACCTCGTAGGCGAGGTCGAGGCCGCCGGTGCCGAAGTCCTCGACCGTGAGGCCCGGCTCGGGCTCGCGCAGCTTGAGCAGGCGCACGACCTCGGCGCCGAAGCCGTCGTCGCGCATGAACGTGTTGCCGACGCCGGCGACCAGGATCTGCGCGTGTCGCTCGGTCATGCCGCACCTTCCAGCTCGAGCTCGCCGGCGAAGAAGAAGAGGAAGCGCCCGGTCTCGCGCATCAGCAGCTGGCCCGGGTCGTCGTCCACCGTGACGCCGAAGTAGAGCTTGTCGTCGTAGTCCAGGAAGATCCGCTCGATCGTCGCCCTGCGCCCGTCGAGGATCCGGTCGTAGGGGTCCGAGCGCCCGACGAGGCGCAGCGTGACCGTGTTGCCGAGCCGGTAGACCGCGCCGTCGACGGTCGCCTCCGTCTCGCCGGGGATGTCGTCCGCTGCGCGGTCGAGGGCGTCCGTCACGTCGTCTCCTGGCCGTCGGGATCCGTCAGGGTCATGCGCCCGTGGAGCGCGAGGATCTCCGCGGGCGTGGCGGCCGCGGCGCGCTCGATCATCGCGCGCACGGCCGGGTCGGCGCGCTCGATGGACGCGCGCTCGTCGTCGGAGAGCGCGAGCACGTGCAGCAGCAGCGCCTCCTCGATCTCCGTGCCGTCGAACAGGTCTCCCCTGCTCTCCGGCGCGATCTGCGGGTGCTCGGGCAGCATGATCGTGGCGCCGAGCAGCGTGTCGTCCGCGGCCGTCGCGAGCACGGGGAACGTGTTCTCGCTGAGCACGTCGTGGCCGCCCTCGGCAGGCTCGAGCGGCGAGGCGAAGCGCCCGGAGCCGAGCTGCAGGTACGGCAGCGTCGAGAGCAGGCTCGACGCCAGCGCCTCGGCGCGGCCCGCGTCGCCGGCCGCGAACGGCGTCGTGTTCTCGACCAGCAGGTCGACCGCGTAGCGCCCGGCCCCGAGATCCTCGGCCGAGAGGCGGACGGACGCGTGCAGGCCGTCCTCGCAGAACTCCTGCGAGCGCGGCTCGAGCGCGAGCTCCGCGAGCGGAGCAGGCGCGAACGTCACGCGGCGCGGCGTCGCCTCGTGGCGCTCGCCGCTCGACTGCAGGAACCGCACCTCGCCCGCGAGCGGCGCCCACGGCCCGGCGAGCGCGAGCCCGCGCAGCGTGAGGCTGCCGCGCGCGCCCGCGTTGACGAGCGCGTAGCTCGGCGGGTAGACGATGCCGAACGGCGTCGGCGTCGCGTTCTTGGTCGCGCCGCGCGTGTACGGGTAGAGGGCGTAGCCCTCCCACAGGAGCGTCCGCAGCAGCTCCTCGAAGCCGCCGGCCGGCTCACTCACGGGGCCCCTCCTCCACGTCGCGCTCGAGCATGCGCTCGACGCAGGCGTCGAACGAGTGCAGGCCGTGCTCGCGGCGGTAGCGCGCGAGCCGCTCGACGGTGTCCGCCTGGAGGCCGACCCAGCTGCGCCCCGGGTAGTGGCGCTGCATCAGCTCGCGCCACGTCGCGACCGGCATGCGCCACGTCGTCGTGCACGACCAGGGCACCGAGACGACCTGCACGCGGCCGTCGCCGCCGCGCAGCAGGATCGAGCCCGTGAAGTGGAACGCGAGCGGCGCATCGCCGTCGGGCAGGCTGCCGAAGTAGCGGGCCGCGGCGACCTCGAGGTCGAACGTCGAGAGCACGGGCAGCGTGAACAGCGCCGCCCCGGTGAAGCTCGGCACGAGCGTCGTGGCGTGCGCCCAGAGGAACGGGTGCGTCGTCGCCGGCCAGCGCTCGGGCTCGCCGAACATGTCCACGAGGCGCTCGCGCGTCGCCGCGTCGTGGTCGCGACGCGCCGGCTCGACGTTGATCTGCGCCGTCAGCGCGATCGTGAAGATCTCGCAGCCGCTCGGCTCCGTCACGCCGAGCTTGAAGCGCAGCGTGGGCGCCGCGGCGTCGTCGGCGACCTCGACGCCGAGCACCGCGAACTCGGGCGTCAGCGTCGTGCCGCCGTTCACGGCCGGGCCGTCGGTACCGGGCAGCGAGCTCACGCCCCGACGCCCGCCCGGCGCTCGAGCGCGCCGAAGAACTCGGCCACCGCAGCGTCGATCGCGCTCCCGCCGGAGATGCCCTCCCAGCGCGCCTTGATCATGCCGACGAGCTCGTAGCAGCGGTCAATCGGCACGATCGCGTGGCGCGGCGGCTCGCTCATGCGGTCGACGATCAGCGCCTCGACCTCGGGCTCGAGGCCGGTCAGCACCGGATTCGCGGCTACGAGCTCGTCCCAGGCCGCGAGGTGCAGCTCGCACTCCGTCGCGCCCGCCGGGCTCGGGTAGAGGCCGAGGACGCCCTGCCCGCGCTCGCGCAGCATGAAGAACGCGAGCCCGATCGGGATCTGGAACTTGGCCCAGAGGTCGTCCCCGAGCGCGAAGTCGCCGAGCAGCGCGACGCGTGAGCCAGCGGGCGTCAGCTCGGCGTCGCCGGAGCGCATCGCGAAGCAGGGCTCGCAGGCGCAGAGGATGCGGCGCTCCACGAGGTGCAGGAGATGCCGGTGCTCGGCGTCGACGCCCGTGCCGCAGAGATCGCAGCGCTCACCGCTCTCCGCCGCCGGCGGCGCGACGGGCGCACGCGCTCGCGTGAGCGCTCGCAGGCGGCGGACGGCTGGGGCCGTGCGCGTCGTCATCGGGCGAGCGCGACCTCGTAGGCGGTGCCGCCGCGCCGCAGCAGCGGCACCGGCGCGAGCTGCGCACCGCCGTCCGCCGTGAGGCCGGCGCGCGGGAGGTCGAACGAGCTGCCGCAGGCCGGGCACGTCAGCAGCGGCCCGCTCAGGCCGGCGGCGGCGAGCGAGCCCTCGCACGACGCGCAGCGGTCGCGGTAGGCGAGCACCGCGCCGTCGACGTTCGCGACGATCAGCGCGACGCCCTCGAGCTCGAGCGCGCGGAACGTGCCGGACGCGACGCTGCCGGCCTGCGCGAACGGCTGCCAGCCGGGCGCGCTCGCGGGCGCGGCGACGGGCGCCGCCATGGCGAGCGGCTTGCGCACCTGCGCGGGCTCGGCGACGCCTTCGACCTCGAGGCCGAGGAGATCCGGCGCCGCCTCCTCGATCGCCTCCTTGATCGCCAGCTCGAGCGTGGCGGCCGAGGCCGGGCAGCCGTGGCAGTGCCCGACGAGGCGCAGGTGCGCGACGCCGTCCTCGAGCCGCAGCAGCTCGACGTTGCCGCCGTGCGACTCCATGTACGGGCGCACGCTCACGAGCGCCTGCTCGACGCGGGCCTCGAGCGGCACCGGGTAGAGGTCGTGGATCAGCAGCAGGCTGCCGACCACGCCGTCGTCCGCGAGCCGCAGCAGGAGCTCGCCCTGCCCCTGATCGGCGAGCTCGCGGACGATCCGCGTCAGGCCCTCCCCGTACATCTCGATGATCGTGGAGACGAGCTCGTCCACGGTCCCGCGCAGGAACGGGTCGGCCGTGGCCTCGATCGCCGCGGTCAGCTGCTCGACGCGCTCGAGCAGCGCCTGCCCGCCGGCGGGCGGTCCGTCGGCCACCTCGATCGCCATCTCCGCCGGCCTCAGCTGAGGCCGGTCGGGCGGTGGACGATCTTCTTCACGCGCCCGGCGCCCGTGTACATGTGCACGCCGCAGGGCAGGCACGGGTCGAACGAGCGCACGGCGCGCATGATGTCGATGCCCTTGAAGTCCTCGGGTCCGTTCTCCTCGAAGATCGGCGTGTTCTGCACCGCGTCCTCATAGGGGCCCGGCGTCCCGTAGACGTCGCGGGGGTTCGCGTTCCACGGCGTCGGCGGGTAGGGCTGGTAGTTCGCGATCTTCCCGTCCTTGATCACCATGTGGTGCGAGAGCACGCCGCGCGCGGCCTCGTGGAAGCCGACGCTGACGGCGTCGTCCGGCACCTTGAACGAGTTCCAGCTCTTCGTCCGCCCGGCGCGGATCTCGACGAGCGCCTTCTCGAGGCAGTGCAGCCCGACGAGCGCCGAGTAGGCCTGGTGGTAGGAGCGCGCACGGTCGCGCTCGATCGCGTTCGACTTCTCGGGCACGTGCCACTCGAGCTCCATCTCGGGCAGCGTCGCGGTCTTGGGCAGCACCATCTGGATGCTGTGGCCCGTGGCCTTGAGATAGCCGATGTCGACGAGGCCGGCCTTGGCCGTGACCCACTGGCGCGCGAACGGGCCGCCGCCGGTGTCGCAGGCGACGTAGGTGTCGTTGCGCTTGTCGTACATGCGCGGCGAGGTGACCCAGCTGTACTTGTCCGTGAAGTCGCGCTTCTGCGGCTTCGGCAGCGTCGTCTTGTTCCACGGGTGGCGCTTGTCGACCGGGTTGCCGAGCGGATCCTCCGTGACGAACGTCTCCTCGGAGGACCAGTCGTCGAAGTACGAGCTGCCGAGCAGGATGCGCATCGCGAGGTTGATCTCGACGAGGTCGGTCGTGATCAGCTCGCCCTTGAAGACGAGGCCCGGGGTGATGAAGCGGTGCTTCCCCCACTCGCCCATGTTCTTGTAGCTGTAGTCGACGTGGTCGGGGTCGTCGAAGCAGCCCCAGCAGACGAGGTCCGTGTCGCGGTAGCCGACCATGTCGTACCCCGGCAGCTCCTGGAGGAAGAAGTCGTAGAGGTCGTCGTGCATCGGCACGGTGCGCTTGACGTACTCGATGTAGCGCATCAGGCGCACGTAGTAGTCCGTGCACGTCTGGTGCGTGATGTCGGCCGTGACGCCGCCCGGCATGATCGTCGACGGGTGCGTGTGGCGGCCGCCGAAGAGGCAGTACATCTCGCGCGTGTAGCGCGCCACCTGCAGCGTCTCGAGGTAGAAGCTGCCCGTGAACGGGTTGAGCGCCCGCATGATGTCGGCGATCGTCTTGTAGCCGTGGATGTCGCCGTGCGGCGAGGCCGTGCTCTCGGCCGTCCTGAGCAGCGTCGGATTGGTCTCCTTGACCATCTGCTCGCAGAAGTCGACGTTCGCCATGCAGTCGTTGAAGATCGCGTGGTCGAACATGAAGTCGGCCGACTCGGCGAGGTTGTAGGCGTAGTCCCCGAGCGGCGGCGGTTTGACGCCGTAGGCCATGTTCTGGTTGAGGCACGAGCAGGTGCAGTGGTTGTCACCGCAGATCCCGCAGATGCGGCTCGTGATGAAGTGGGCGTCGCGCGGGTCGATGCCCTTCATGAAGATGTCGAAGCCGCGGAACACCATCGACGTCGAGTAGCACTTCAGTACCTGCTGATTGGAGAAGTCGATCTCCGTGTGGATCCCGAGCGACCCGACGATGCGGGTGATCGGGTCCCAGGACATCTCC
>DASXXY010000182.1:0-2670 GCA_036502805.1 Gaiellales bacterium
CGACCCGCTCGTCGTCGTGCCCGTCGGTCGCCTCGCGATCGACGACTGGATCGGCAGCGAGCCGCTGAGCGAGCTGATCGGGCAGCGCTTCGAGCGCGACGGGCGCATCGTGGTGCCGCTCCCCCACCCCTCGGGCGCGAGCGCATGGACGAACCTCGCGGAGAACCGGGCGCTCGTTGCGCTCGCCGTCGCACAGCTGCGCGACACGCTCCCCTGACGCCTCGCCACGGACGCGTCACAGGCCTCGGACCTAGCGTCCATGGCCGTGGAGCGAGGACAGGCATCCGTCGAGACCGCGGCCCTCTGGGGCCTCGTCGCGCTGCTCATGCTGGCGCTCGCGGCGCTGCTCGCCCCCGGGCTCGGCCGCTCGCTCGCCCACGCGCTCGGCTCGGCGCTCCCCCACGCCGGCCGCAGCAGCGCGCTGACGCCCGACGAGCGCGCGCTGCGCAGCCCGTCGCTGCGGCCGCTGATCGAGCGGGCGCTGCCGCGCATGGTGCTCGAGCGCGACGTGACCGGCGAGGACGACGAGGTGCCGGTCTGGACGAGCTGCCGCCACGTGCCGTGCGCGCGGGCCGGCGCGGCGCAGCCGGTGCTGCACGTGCATGTGGTGCACACGCTGCAGGGCATCGTCGTCGAGCTCTGGACGTACTACCCGGACTCGCGCACGAGCCACCTGCCGCTGGCCGCGCTGCAGGGCTACCACCACGACGACTGGGAGGCGCTCTTCGTGGCCTTCGCTCCCGACGGCTCGCTGCGCGGAGCGCGCGCCTCGGCGCACAGCGGCTACAACGCGACGCACGCCTGGTGGGATCAGGCGGCCGACGACTGGGCGCCCTACGTCGGCACGGTCTATCGCGCGAGCGGCTCGCACGCGCTCGGCTTCCAGCGCCGCGACATCGATCTCGCGGGCGACGCCTGGAACGGCGACCTGGCCGTCGTCGAGCCCGGCTCGTTCCGGCTCGTGGCCGCCGACCGCGTCGCCCGGCGCGGCCTCGTCTTCGATCCGGAGGTCGCCCCGCCGTGGGACAAGGCCGCCTGGCGCAACCCCGGCACGCGCCACACGAGCGCCGCGGGCGCCGGGCCGAGCCGCGTCGCCAGGGCCGCGCGGATCTGGGCGGAGGCGTACGCGCTGGGCGCCTGGTGAGCGGCGCCCAGCGCGTACGCGGTGTGACTGCCTAGCGGAGTGCGCGCACGCGCTCGAGGCGCTGGCCGACCGTGCCGGTCGCGGTCGCCGAGACGGCCGACAGCGCGGCGGCCGCGGGCGGCGCGATGAACGGCACCGTCTGCTGGCAGAGCGTGCCGGCGGCGGGCAGCGCGAGCGTCTCGATCTGCGCGACGACGGCGTCGTCGATGCACTGCGAGTTGCCGCCGAAGGCCGTGTGGCCGTCGCCGACCATCGTCAGCAGGCGCACGTTGCCGAGCTGGGCCGCGAGCCGCTTGGCGCCGCGGTAGGGCGTCGCCGGGTCGTAGGTGGTCGCGACCTCGAGCACGGTCGGCGACGACTTCGAGGCCGTGAACGGGCCGCGGAAGGCGTCCTTCGCGTGGATCGGCCAGAGGCCGTAGTTCAGCTCCGTGTAGCCGGTGTTGAAGAAGAAGTGATCGAACATCCCCCACGAGTTGTCACCCGTGTCGAGGTAGTTCTGGACGTCCGTCGGGTAGCGCTGCTCGACGGCGCCGATCGCGAAGTAGCGATCCGTGCCCGGGTCGAACGTGCCGTCGAGGTTGTTGCCCCACGAGGTGTCGGCGAGGAAGCGCAGCGTCGAGGCGTCGCCGTTCGCGGCATCCGAGAGCGCGCTCGCGAGCAGCTCCCAGTTCTGCTTCGCGTAGAGCGTGAGGATCGTGGCGTTGATGATGTCGTCGCCATCGACCGGCCGCGGGTCGCCCGTGAAGCCCGTCGCCGGGATCGGCAGCGCGTCGGCCTGGCTGATCAGCGCGTCGTACGCGGCCCACGGATCCTCGCCGCCGAACCTGCAGGCCGACTGCTCCGCCGCGCAGACCTGGAAGAAGCGCCCGAGCTCGCGCTCGAAGCCCGCCGTCTGCTCGCGCAGGTCGGCCTGCGGGTTGTTGATGTACGCGTTCGCGTCGACGGGGCCGTCGAGCACGACCGCGCGGTAGTTGTCCGGGAAGAGGCTCGTGTACGTGGCGCCCAGGAACGTGCCGTACGAGAAGCCGAGGTAGTTGAGCTTCCTGTCGCCCATGGCCGCCCGGATGGCGTCCATGTCACGTGCGGCGTTGGCGGTCGAGACGTACGGCAGGATGCTCCTGTTGAGGTCGACGCAGCGCTTCACGAACGCGCGGTCCTTGGCGACGAGCGCCTTCACGTCGAGGTTCTCGGGCGTCGTGAACGGCGCCGAGTAGAGGCCCTGGGTCTCCTGGTTGACCTTGCAGTCGATCGCGTCCTGGCTCGCGCCGGTTCCGCGCGGGTCGAAGGCGACGATGTCGAAGTGGTCGTTGAACGGCGCGAACAGGTCGGCGTCGCCCTGGGCGAAGTCGACGGCGCTGCCGCCCGGCCCGCCCGGATTGACGAAGAGACCGCCGATGCGGTGCGCGGGATCCGACGCGGGCAGGCGCGTGACCGCGAGCTTGAGCGAGCCGGCGCCGGGATGTGCGTAGTCCTTCGGCACCTTGAAGGTGGCGCACTGCCAGCCGGCCGCGGCGGCGTCCGGGTCG
>DASXXY010000183.1:0-3708 GCA_036502805.1 Gaiellales bacterium
GGCGAGGCGCTCGCGTCCGAGGACCTCGCGCTCGCCGACGGCATCGCCGAGATCGCGGGCCGCGCGCTCGAGGCGGCGCACGCGGCCGTCGGGGCGCGCCGCCTCTCAGCGCAGCTCGCCGCCCTGGATCAGGCCGCCGCGGCCGCGGGCGAGGGCGACGACGCCCGCGCGCTGGCGCTGCTGGCGCGCGTCGCGGCCGAGCTCGCGCGCGCCGACGCCGTGCTCGTGCGCATCCTCGACAGCGCCCGCGGGGTGCTCGTCGCGCGCGCGGTGCACGTCGACGCGCCCGCGCTCGAGGCCGAGCTCACCGGCACGAGCCTGCCGCTCGACGGCGGCCTCGAGGAGGCCATGCGCGGCCGCGAGAGCGAGCTCGACGCGGCGATCGAGCCGGCCGTCGCCCGCCGCCTGCAGAACCGCGGCGCGACGACGGCCCTGGCGTTCCCCATCGGCGGCGTCAACGGCCCGGTCGGCGTGCTCGAGATCCTGCGCGCCGGCCCCGACCCGTTCAGCGAGGCCGAGCGCCAGCTGCTGCGCCACGTCGCGGCGCAGGCCGCGCTCGCCGTCTCGCGCGGCGGCGCCGGCGTGGAGACCGGCCTGCAGGAGCTGCTCGACGTCGCGGGCGAGGCGCTCTCGGCGACCGGCGACGCCGCGGCCGTGGCGCGCGTCGCGGCGCGCCTCGCGAGCGGCGCCTGCCGCGCCGACAGCGCGCTCGTCCACTCGCTCGACGAGGACGGCCTGCACGTGCTCGCGGGGTTCGGAGCGCGGCTCGCCGATCCCGTCCGCCAGGGTCCGCTCGACGCGCTCGCGCTCGAGGCGCTGCGCCACGACGACGCCATCGTGACCGGCGGCGACGGCTCGCCGGCGCTCGCGGGCGGCACCGGCTCGGGCGCCGTGCTGTCCGTCGTCCTGCGCGCGCGCGGCGAGGCGCTCGGCGTCCTCCAGCTGCTCTTCGCCGAGCGCGAGCGCGCCGACTCCTCCGGCTCCGACGTCGCGCTCACCGTCTTCGCGACGCGCGTCGCCGAGGCGCTCGCGAACGCCCGCGCCCAGCGGCGCCTGTCGCTCGACCTGGCCGATGCCCGCGCGCTCTGCGATGCCGTCGCGCCCGCCGGCGAGCCCTCGACCCAGCGCGCGCTCGAGGCCGCGCTGCGGCTCACGGGCCTGAAGGCCGGTGGCGTCTGGGCACGCGCCACGGACGGCTCGCTGCGCGAGGTCGCGGCCGCCGGCGGCGGCGGGGCCGCGGCGGCGCTCGTGGCGGCCCTGCTCGACGAGGCCGGCAGCGCGCCCGCGCTGCGCGGCGATCTCGCGTCCGACACCCGGCTCGCGCCGCTCGCGCGCTCGGTCGAGGCCGGCAGCGCGGTCATCATCCCGCTCGCGCTGCGCGACCTGGACGTCGGCGTGCTGGCGCTGCTCTCGACCGCCTCGAAGCCGCCGCCCGGCGCTGCCGAGGTCGCGCTGCGCGTGGCCGGCGTCACGGCGGCCGTGCTCGCGGCCGACGAGCAGCGTCGCATCGCCGAGCAGACGGCGCGCGGCGCCAAGGCGAGCGAGATCACGGCGCGCTCGGTGGCCGTGCGGCTGGAGGCCCACGAGGCGCTCGCCGACGCCGCGCTCGACGGCGGCGACCCGGACGGCGCGCTCGCGGTCGCGGCCGCGCGCATCGCGACCGTCTCGACGTGCGCGGTGCAGCGCCTGCGGCCCGACGGCACGCTCGAGCCCGCGGCCCTGCACGTCGAGGGCAACGCGCTGCGCGAGCCCGTCGGCCGCGTGCTCGGCCGTCCGCTCGACGTCACGACGGCCGTCGTCGCCCGCGCCCTCGCCGGCGAGGTGGTCGTGCTCGACGCCGACGACGCCGATGCCGGCCCGCTCGCGCCGTTCGTGCAGTCGGGGTCGTCGGCTGCGCTCGTCCCGCTCGGTCCGCCCGGCGCGATCCGCGGCGTGCTGGTGATGGTCTCGCTCGACCCGGCGCGGCCCGTGACGATGGCCGCGGCACAGGCCGTGCGGCGCCTCGGATCCCGCTGAGCAGACGGCGCGCACGGCACTTCCGCTATCGGCGGCACGCACCGCCAAAAAAATGCAACACTGCCCACGTGCTCTGGTCGCGCCGTCTCCTCGCCACCGCAGCGGTGCTCGCCCTGGGCGCACCGCTCGGCGTCGCCTACGCCGGCACGACGACCGGCTCGGAGACCGCCTCGCCGATGCCCGCGGGCGTGATCGCGCCGGGCGTGAGCGTCGCCGGCGTCGCGGTCGGCGGCATGACGGCGGCGCAGGCCCAGACCTGGATCAGCCAGAGCGTGCTCGGCCAGGTCACGGTCACGGTCGGCACGCAGACGTTCACCGCCTCCGCCGCGCAGCTCGGGCTGCACGCCTACCTCGCGCGGCCCCTGCGCGTGGCCCTGGCCGAGGGCCGCACCACGGCCGTCGACGGCCAGGACATCCCGGTCGTCACGCGCATCGCGGGCAGCGGCCTGCGCGCCTGGGTGCGCTCGCTCGCCCCGCAGGTCAAGACCGAGCCCGTCGACGCGAGCTTCCGGCTCGTCAAGAGCGTGCCGCAGGTCGTCCCGGACGTGTGGGGCCGCCGGCTCGACATCCCGAACGCCACGGCGGCCGTCGCGGCCGCGCTGAAGGTGCCGGACCGCGGGCCGATCGCGCTGCCGACGCTCGTCGTCAAGCCCGCGGTCACGGCGCGCACGCTGCCGCCCGCGCTCGTCGTCGACCGCACCCTGCACCGGGTCACGCTGTACTCCAAGCGCGCGGCGAAGCTGCGCATCCTCGGCGTCGCCGTCGGCCAGTCGCAGTACCCGACGCCCGTCGGCCGCTTCGAGATCATCACGAAGCAGGCGAACCCCTGGTGGTACCCGCCGAACTCGGCCTGGGCCGCCGGCGAGAAGCCCGTGCCGCCCGGCCCCGGCAACCCGCTCGGCACGCGCTGGATGGGCATCTCGTCGCCCGGCGTCGGCCTGCACGGCACGCCCGACGCGACCTCGATCGGCTACAGCGCCTCGCACGGGTGCATCCGCATGCGGATCCCCGATGCCGAATGGCTCTTCACGCACGTGCGGGTCGGCTCGCCCGTGTGGATCATCCACTAGGCGTCCCGGCCCCCGGCGGGGCGTGCGGCCACCTCGCGCGCCGCGATGATCGATCATCCGTGCTGTGAGACGAGCACTCTCCGCCTCCGCCGTCGCCCTGCTGGCCGGGCTGATCGCGCTCTTCGTGTGGCAGCTCGCGAACCGCGACGACAACGCCTTCCGCGACGCGCTGCGCGACGGCAAGGCGCCGCAGGCGCCGGTCTTCGACCTGCCGCGCCTCGACAGCCCGGGCGCGATCTCGCGCCAGAGCCTCTCGGGGCACGCCTCCGTGCTCAACTTCTGGGCCTCCTGGTGCCCGCCGTGCGCCGACGAGGCGCCCGACCTGAACGCGCTCTCGGTGCGCTATGACGCGCTCGGCGTGCGCTTCGTGGGCGTCGACTTCAACGACGCCGTGGACGAGGCGCGCGCGTTCGCCAAGCGCCACGACGTGCCCTACGCGCTCGTCCACGACACGCGCGGGGTGCGGCAGGCGTTCGGCGTCACGGGGCCGCCCGAGACGTTCGTCCTGGACGGCAGCGGGCACGCGATCGTGCGCATCGAGGGCCCGGTCGAGGCCTCCCTGCTCGAGCCCTACCTGCGCGTCGCGATCGCCCGCAGCGGCGGCGCGGCGCCGCTCGACGCC
>DASXXY010000184.1:0-6744 GCA_036502805.1 Gaiellales bacterium
GCCCTGCACGCACCGACGCATCCGGGCCAGGATCGCCCGTCGTTCGATCTCGCGCCCGGCGAGATCGAGCTCGGCGTGGGCATCCACGGCGAGCGCGGCGTCGGCCGCCGGCCGCACGCCCCCGCCGCCGAGCTCGCCCAGGCGCTGCTCGATCCGGTGGCCGGCGCGCTCGGGCTGACGTCCGGCTCGCGCGTGCTCGTGATCGTGAACGGGCTCGGCGCCACCCACGGGCTCGAGCTGCACGTGATGTTCGGCGAGATCGGCCGGCTGCTCGACGCGCGCGGGATCGTGCTCGAGCGCGCGCTCGTCGGCTCGTACGTGACGGCGCTCGACATGTCGGGCTGCTCGCTCACGCTCGTGCGCCTCGACGACGAGCTGGCCGAGCTCTGGGACGCGCCGGTGCGCACGCCGGCGCTGACCTGGTGAGCGCAGTGGAAGACGTGCTCGACACCGCCGCGGCGAGGGCCTGGATCGATCGCTTCGCCGCCGCCTTCGCCGACAGCCGCGAGCGCTTGAACGATCTCGACCGCCAGAGCGGCGACGGCGACTTCGGCTCCAATCTCGAGTCGGCCATGGAGCGCGTCGCCCAGGGTCTCGCGGACGCGCCGCCGGAGACGCCCGGGGCGGTGCTCGGCGTCGTCGCGACGGCGTTCATGCACACCGGCGGCACGAGCGGGCCGCTCTTCGGCATGTGGTTCACCCAGCTTTCGCGCGCGGCGGGAGCGGAGGCCGGGATCGGCCTCGCCTCGCTGGCCGCCGGCGCGCTGGCCGGCCTCGCGGGTATCCAGCGCCTCGGCGGCGCGCAGCCTGGCGACAAGACGATGGTCGACGCGCTGGCGCCCGCCGCCGGCGCGCTGAGCACGGCCGCGGAGAGCGGCGCCACGCTCGCGGACGGTCTCGCGCAGGCCGCAGCCGCGGCGCGCGCCGGCGCGGACGCGACGGCGCCGATGCTCGCGCGCCGCGGGCGCGCGAGCTACGTCGGCGAGGCCGCACGCGGCGTCGCCGACCCCGGCGCGCTGACGGTCGCGCTGCTCTTCGAGAGCGCGCTCGGCGACGGCGGATAGCCTGCAGTCATGGCGACGAACCTGCACAAGACGAACGTCGACGCCGCGGCCCGGGAGCGCCCGGAGTTCTGGTCGCAGCGCGTGATCGGCGAGGCCAACGGCAGCCTCTTCAAGGTCGCCAAGGGCATCGACTCGACGCTGTGGCACGTCCACGAGGACTACGACGAGGTCTTCCTCGTCACGAGCGGCGAGCTCGTCATCCAGCTGCGCGACGGCGACGTGGCGCTCGGCGCGGGCGACCTCTTCGTCGTCCCGCGCGGCGTCGAGCACTGCCCGCGCGCCGACGAGGCCGTGCACTTCCTGATCGTCGGCCCCGAGATCACCTCGACCGCGGCCGGCGGTAAGCCGGACTGGAGCTTCGACGCGGGCATCCCGGAGCCGGGCCCGAGCTGAGCGAGCTCCCGGCGGGACGGACGACCGCCCCGCCGGGAACCGTCAACTCCTGCGGGCTAGCTAGCCCCAGACCTCGTCGGCGACCTCGACGACGAGCCGCAGCTTCGCCTTCTCCTGCTCGATCGTGAGCGAGTTGCCCTCGACCGTGGACGAGAATCCGCACTGCGGCGAGAGGCAGAGCTGCTCCATCGGGACGTACTTGCTGGCCGCCTCGAGGCGCCGCTTGATCTCGTCCTTCGACTCGAGCTCCGGGCGCTTCGACGTCACGAGGCCGAGCACGATGAACTTGTCCTTGGGCACGAAGCGCAGCGGCTCGAAGCCGCCCGAGCGGTCGTCGTCGAACTCCATGAAGTAGCCGTCGACGTCGAGCTCGGAGAGCAGCGGCTCGGCGACGTAGTCGTAGCCGCCCTCGGCGACCCAGGACGAGCGGAAGTTGCCGCGGCACATGTGCACCGTGAGCGTGAGGTCGTCGGGCCTGCCGGCCACGGCCTCGTTGATCTGCTTGATGTAGCGCAGGTGCAGATCGGCGCCGTCCTCGCCGCGCTCGTCGATCTCCCTGCGCTGATTCGCGTCGTTGAGGTACGCGAAGCAGGTGTCGTCCATCTGCAGGTAGGTGCAACCGAGCTCGTGCAGCTGTGCGATCTCCTGCGCGTAGGCGCCGCTCAGGTCGCTCCAGAAGCCGTCCATGTCGGGATAGGCCGTGGTGTCGATGTAGGGCCGGCCGCTGCGGTAGTGGACCATGCTCGGCGACGGGATCGTGAGCTTCGGGACGCCCTTCGCGACCTGCGACTTGAGATACGTGAAGTGCTCGCCGAAGATCGTCTTCGGCAGCGTGACGGTGTCGTAGACGCGCGCCTTGGCGGGGTTGAACTCGATGTCGCCGGCGTCGTTGTGGAACTGCACGTGCATGCGCTCGTCGTCCTCGCGGATGCCGCCGAGCGCGTAGATGAAGTCCATGTGCCAGGACGTACGGCGGAACTCGCCGTCGGTGACCGCCAGCAGGCCGACGTCCTCCTGCAGCTTCACTGCGTCGGTGATGGCGGCGTCCTCGACGGCGCGCAGCGCGTCGGCGTCGATGCTCCCGGCGGCGAACTCGTCGCGCGCGGCGAGCAGCTCGGGCGGGCGGAGGAGGCTGCCGACGTGGTCGGCCCGGAAGGGCGGGGTGGTGCGGAGGGACATTCAGGCTCCGTCGTCGGAGGTTTGCGCGTCAGCCGCGCGGCTGACCTCGATCAGGTAGGCGACCATGACGTCGTCGCCGCCGAGCTTCAGGTGGTAGGCGTCGGAGATCTGCTCGACGCGCTCGATCTGCGGCTTGTTGGCCGTGAACAGCGGCCCGAACGGGAAGAACGTGAAGTCGACGACGCGCGCGCTCAGCCCCTCGCGCGCGAGCCGCTGCGACGTCGCCGCCTGTCCCACGATCGAGAGCTGCATCACGAGCGCCCGGCCGGTCTCGGTGAGCAGCTTGGGGAGCCGGCCGATGAAGTGGTCGAGCTGGTTGCGGCCCCAGTAGTCCAGCGGGCGGTGGCCGCTCGGCTCCTCGTAGGGGTCGACCGGCATCTGGAACAGGCTCGCGACGATCAGGTCGTAGCGCTCGTCGGTCTCCCACTGGTAGAGGTCGACGTCGGCGCCGCTCACACGCTCGCCCACGTTGTTGCGGTAGGCGTTCGAGACCGTGTTCGCGATCGCGTTGCGGTCGATGTCGATCGCGTGCACGTGCGTCGCGCCGTTGAGCGCGAGCTGGACGGTCTGGATGCCGCAGCCGCAGCCGACGTCGAGGCAGCGCATGCCGTCGCCCTCGCGCGAGCGGAAGAGGTGCTTCCAGACGAGGAAGCTGCCGTGCGTCGGCACGAACACGCCGTCCTCGATCGCGAGCTGCGGCAGCGGCAGCGGGTAGAGGTCGCGGCCGTGATCGTCGAGCCACGGCACCGGCAGGCGGCTCGTCGGCCTCGTCTCGGCGGAGCGCAGGCGGTCCTCGATCTCGGGGTGCCGGCGCCCGGGCTTCGTCTCCGCGAGCGCGGGTGCGAGCGCCGCGATGTGCTCGGAGGTCACGCCGCAGCAGCCGCCGATGATCTGCGCGCCCTCGTCGCGCCACTCGCGCGCGAGCTCGGCGTAGGCGGCCGGGTCGATCGCGTCGTCGAAGCGCCAGCTGCGGCCGGCCAGGTGGCCGAGGTTCGGGTAGACGCCGAGCGGCAGCTCCGTGAAGTCGCGCAGCCACGAGACGATGCCAGGCACGTGGTCGACGGGCAGGCAGTTGATCAGCAGCGCCTCGACGCCCATCTCCTCGAAGCGGCGCGCGGCGCGGCCGAAGAGGTCGCCCTCGGGCGGGCCCCAGTGCTGGCCGTAGACGCCGCACACGCCGTGGCGGCAACGGCGGTAGGAGAGCCAGACGGGCAGGCCGGTCTCGAGCAGCAGCTCGACCATCTCGTAGGTCTGCGGCTCGCGGATCAGCGTCAGCGTCTCGAGCAGCAGCAGATCCGGCGGGTCGTCGGCGAACATGCGCGCCAGGAGCTCGATCGTCTGGCGGCGGCGTGGCGAGTTGACCTCCTCGGAGATCGCGAACGCGACGGCGCTGTCGCCCTCGCGGCCGGCCTCGGCCGTGGCCTTGCGCGCGAGCTGGATGCCCATGCGCGCGATGTCGATCCAGTGGCTCTGGTCGCCCTGGCGGGCGCGCTGCTCGGCCTCGGGCGCGGAGAGGATCGACCAGGTCGCCGTCGAGAGCACGTCCGCGCCGGCCGCGAGGTGGCCGCGGTGCACGTCGAGCACGGTCTCCGGCGCCTGGTAGAGCGCGCCGGTGCCCCACAGCTCCTGATCGGGCGCGCGGCCCGAGAGCCGCTGCACCTCGGTCTCGACGCCGCCGTCGAGGATCACGCAGCGCTGGGCCGCGAGCAGCGCCTCGATGTGGCGGTAGCCGGGCGTGCGCGCCCGCGTGCGAGACTGGGCGGCCATCGCTGCTCGCTACCCGGCCAGCACGCGCTCGCGGGCTGCCAGGTGCTCGAACGACGTCAGGCGCTGGAACTCGGCACAGCGCTCGACGACCTCGCCGTGCGTGAGCCGCTCGAGGCGCTCGCTGCCGAAGTCCTCGATCGCGAACGACGCCATGACCGAGCCGTAGGCGGCGGCGCGGCGCAGGCTCGACTCGTCGAACGGGTCGTCGGCATGGCTGTCGAGGTAGCCGAAGAAGCCGCCGGCGAACGCGTCGCCCGCGCCCGTCGGATCGACGATGCGGTCGAGCGGCATCCCGGGCACGAAGAAGAAGCCCTCGTCGCTGCACATGCAGGCGCCGTAGCTGCCCTGCTTGATCACGAGCACGCGCGGCCCGTGGGCGCGCAGTTGCGCAGCCGCGGTCTTGAGGTTCGCCTCGCCCGTGAGCATGCGCACCTCGGCGTCGTTCAGCATCACGACGTCGACGCCCGAGAGCGTCTTCAGGAGCGACTCGCGCGCCGACTCGATCCAGTAGTTCATGGAGTCGAGGCCGGTGATGCGGGCATCGCCGCACTGGTCGCGCACGCCGCGCTGGAGGTCGGGCTGGATGTTCGCGAGGAACACCATCGAGGCGTTGCGCGACGCCTCCGAGAGCTTCGGGTCGAAGTCGGCGAAGACGTTGAGCTGGGTCTCGATCGTCTGCGCGACCTGCATGTCGTCGTCGTAGCGGCCCTCCCAGAAGAAGGACCGCGCGCCGGCGACGCGCTCGACGTCGGTCGTGTCGATGCCCTTGGCGTGGAAGCGCTCGAGCTCGTCCGAGCCGAAGTCGTCGCCGACGACGCCGACGACGCGCACGTCGGTGAACATGCTCGCCGAGATCGAGAAGTGGGTCGCGGCGCCGCCGAGGATGCGGTCGCGGCGACCGAAGGGCGTCTCCAGCGTGTCGAACGCGACGGAGCCGACGACCGTGACCGTCACAGCGAGCCCGCAGTCGCCGCGACGGGGAGTCCGGCGGCCGCGCGCAGCGCGTCGGCGCGATCGGTGTGCTCCCACGTGAGGTCGATGTCGGTGCGCCCGAAGTGGCCGTAGGCCGCCGTCGCGGCGTAGATCGGCCGGCGCAGGTCGAGGTCGCGCACGATCGCGGCCGGGCGCAGGTCGAAGTGCTCGCGGATGAGCTCCTCGATGCGCGCCTCGGGGATGACCGCGGTGCCGAAGCACTCGGCGTTGATCGAGACGGGATGCGCGACGCCGATGGCGTAGGCGACCTGCACCTGGCAGCGGTGCGCGAGCCCGGCCGCGACGATGTTCTTGGCGACGTAGCGGGCCGCGTAGGCCGCCGAGCGGTCGACCTTCGTCGGGTCCTTGCCCGAGAACGCGCCGCCGCCGTGGGGTGCGGCGCCGCCGTAGGTGTCGACGATGATCTTGCGCCCCGTGAGGCCGGTGTCGCCCATCGGGCCGCCGATCACGAAGCTGCCCGTCGGGTTGACGTAGACGAAGTCGCGGCCGGCCAGGCGGGTGTCGTCGAGCAGGTGGGCGTACTCGCCCTGGAGGATCGGCTCGATCACATGCTCGATCAGGTCGGGCTTGATCGTCGCGTCGACCTCGACGCCCTCGCGGTGCTGCGTGGAGACGAGCACGCGCTCGATCTCGACGGGCGTGCGGTGGCCGTGCGCGTCGATCTCGTAGCGCACCGTGACCTGCGTCTTGCCGTCGGGGCGGAGGTAGTCGAGCGTGCCGTCCTTGCGCACCTCGGAGAGGCGGCGCGCGAGGCGGTGGGCGAGCACGATCGGGAGCGGCATGAGCTCGGGCGACTCGTTGACCGCGTAGCCGAACATCATGCCCTGGTCGCCTGCGCCGACGGAGTCGAGCGCATCGCCCGCACCGCGCTGGGAGGCCTCGAACGAGGCGTCGACGCCCTGCGCGATGTCGGGGGACTGCTCGTCGAGCGTGACCATGATCCCGCACGTGTCGGCGTCGAAGCCGTACTTGGCGCGGGTGTAGCCGATCTGGCGGATGCGCTCGCGCACGAGGCGCGCGACGTCGAGCTGCGCGCTCGTCGAGATCTCGCCGGCGACGACCACGAGGCCGGTCGTGATCAGCGTCTCGCAGGCCACGCGGCCGACGGGGTCGACGCTGAGGACGGCGTCGAGGACGCAGTCGGAGATCTGGTCGGCGATCTTGTCCGGGTGACCCTCGGTCACGGACTCGGACGTGAACTGGAACTCGCGCGCGGCGCCGTCGTCTGCGGTCATGCGCTTCCTCTCTCGAGAGCGGATACATCGGCGGGCGCCGGCGCAGGCCTGCGCCGGTGGGGGACAGCGAAGCGACCGGAGCGTAGCGTCCGAGTGCTCCGCGCGTTTGATAT
>DASXXY010000185.1:0-3508 GCA_036502805.1 Gaiellales bacterium
GTCGGTGTGGACGACGACGTTCGCAACGTTGCGGTGCACGAACACCTCGCCCGGATCCGTGCCGGTGATCTCGTTCGCCGGAACGCGGCTGTCCGAGCAGCCGATCCAGAGGTAGCGCGGCGCCTGCTGGGCCTCGAGGCGGCGGAAGAAGCCGGCGTCGCGGCGCACGATCGCGGCCGCCCACTCGCGGTTGCCGTTGAGGAGGTCGTCGAGCGGCATTCGCCGAGCCTAGCGCTACGAGGCGGCGATGACGGCGCCGAGGCGCGCGATGCCCTCGCGGATGCGATCCGCGGGCACGGCCGAGAACGCGAGCCGCAGCGACGTCGTCCCGCCGCCGTCGGCGAAGAAGTCGGCGCCCTTGACGAACGGCACGCCGGCCTCGGCGGCGCGCGCCGCGAGCGCCGTCGTGTCGGCGCCGGGGCCGAGATCGAGCCAGAGGAAGTAGCCGCCCTGCGGCACGACCATCTGCACGCCGGCCGGGAAGTGCTCGCGCACGGCCTCGACCATCGCATCGCAGCGCGCCTTGAGCTCCTGCTTGGCGCGCTCGACGCCGGGCTCGAAGAAGCCGGCCTCGCAGTACGCGGCGAGCCCGGCCTGCGACGTCATGCAGGGCGAGATGTACGTGTTCTCGGCGTACTTCCCGATCGCCGCCGAGAGCTCCCCGGACGCGACGGCGTAGCCGACGCGCAGGCCGGGAGCGACCGTCTTCGTGAACGAGGAGAGCGTGACGACGTTGGCGGGATCGAGCTCGAAGAGCTGCGGCAGCGTCTCCCCCGCCCAGCGCAGCAGGCCGTAGGGGTCGTCCTCGACGACGACGGTGCCGTGCTGCCGGGCGAGCTCGAGCACGCGCTTGCGGCGCTCGAGCGAGAGCGTCGCGCCGCTCGGGTTCTGGAAGTTCGGGATGACGTAGAGGAACGCCGCCGGGCCGCGCTCGAGCTCGGCCGCGAGCGCGTCCGTGTCGATGCCGTCGCCGTCGACGGGGATGCCGACGACGTCGGCGCCCGCGCGCTGCAGGATCAGGATGCTGCGGTCGTAGGTCGGCGCCTCGACGAGCACGCGCGTCGTCGCCGCGCGCTCGAGCAGGACGCCGGCCACGAACGCGAACGCCTCGAGCGAGCCGTTGGCACACACGACGTGCTCGGCCGGTGCGCCGTGGCGCGCGCCGATCCACGTGCGCAGGCCCTTGTGGCCACCGGGCGAGTACGAGAGCGCGACCACCGGCTCCCGCTCCATCGCCGTCGCGAGCGCGGTGCGCATGTCGTCGACGGGCAGCATGTCGGCGCTCGGGACGCCACGCGTGAACGGAATCGGATCGGCCATGGACGGCAGCCTAGAGGGGGCGCCGTGCCCGGCGTCGCGGTCTCCCCGCCGCGACGGGCGGCTCAGCCGCCGCCGACCTGGCGGCGGGCGTCGAGCGACGCCTCGGCAGGCACGGGCGCGACGTGGATCGCCCCGTTCCCCTCCACCGCCAGACCGAGCACGCGCGTCCGCACATGCTGCGGGCTGAGCGTGATCGCGAGCGCGTCGCGCGACTCGGCGTAGTCGCCGGAGCGCAGCGCGAGCGCGTAGTGACCGGCAGGCAGGCGGCCGATGCGGATCGTCGCGATGCCCGCGCGCGCATTCCAGTCGGGACGGCACGAGCGGTCGTCCGTGGAGCCCTGCTGCACGAGCGCGCACTCGAGGTAGCGCGGATCGACGCCGGAGCCCGCGTCCGTGATGGGCACGCGCAGCGTCCGCCCGTCGTTCGAGATGCGCAGCCGCCCGAGCACGGGCGGCGTGACGTCGTCGACCCAGAAGCGCAGCCGGAACGCGCCGCCGCGGGCGGTCGCCGAGTCGATCGCGACGCCGTAGTCGCCCGCAGGCGCCCACGCGAGCCCGGCCGACGGCACGGGGTCGTCGGTCAGCGAGGGGCCGACGTCGATCGGCAGGCCGGACTCGCCCGTGATGCGGTTCTCGTCGAGGCCGCGCATCACGAACGGCCGCAGGCCGTCACCGTGCAGCGATTCGACGGTCACGCCGGCGTTGATCGCGCGCTTCGCGAGGTGGAAGCGGTAGAGCGACTCGCCGCCGCGCCAGCGCACCGGGAGCCCGAGCGCGCCGGTGTAGGCCGGGTAGCGGTAGCGCTCGACGCGATCGGGCTGGCCGCGCGTCGAGCCGCTGACCGTGCCGGGCGTCAGCAGCTGCGCGCTCGCCGTGGCGAACTGCGAGCGCTCGACGTGGGCCCAGAAGGGGATGCGGCGGACGCGCGCGCCCTGCGTCAGCAGCACGTAGCCCGCCGCGTCGCCCTCCGTCGACTCGGGCGTCACGGTGAGCGTGACGGGCAGGAGCACGGAGCCGCCGGGCGGCACCGTCAGCTCGGCCGGCGCGGTCACGAGCGCGCCCGCCGGCGAGCTGCCGTTGCGGTCGATCGCGACCGTCCAGAGGCCCGCGCCGTCGCCGGCGTCGGTCACGCTCACGGGCACGGTCACGAGCGCCCCGGGGCGCTGCAGGCCGAGGCCGAGCACCGGTGGATCCGAGAGCACGCCCGGCGCGACGGCGCCCGGGGCGTCCAGGAAGCCGCCGCCCGCGCGCAGTGGCGAGGCCTCGACGGTCGCGTTCGAGTCGGCGTAGGCGGCCACGGCCGAGCCGATCAGCGCCTCGCGGATCTGCGCCGGCGTCCACGCCGGATGGCGCTGGCGCATGAGGGCGACGACGCCGGTGACGGCCGGCGCGGCCATCGACGTGCCCTCCCACGAGGCGAACGCCCCGGGATAGTCGCTCGAGGCGAGCGGGACGGACGAGAGGATGGCCTCGCCCGGCGCCGAGATGTCGGGCTTGAGCAGCTGGTCGAACGGCGTCGGCCCCGCCGACGAGAAGTCGGTCAGGACGCGCGGCGGCGTCGGCAGCTCCGCGATCGTGCGCGTGAAGTGCACGCGCGCGGAGCTTCCCGCAGCCGCGATGTAGGCGCGCAGCTGCCGGCCGATGACGTCGGTCACGGCGAGCAGCGGGATCTCGGCCTCCTCCTCGACGACGAACGGCGGCCCGGGGCGATCGCTCTCGACGATCACGGCCAGCGCTCCCGCCTCGTGCGCGTTGATCGCCTTCTGCCCGAAGCCGCAGCCGCCGCGCAGCACGATCACGACGGCGTGCAGCGCGTGCGGGCGCGCGGGTCGGTGGCAGGCGCGGCGGTCGAGGCCGTAGGCCGCCGGGCCGACGAGCGGCGTCGGGTGCGTGAGCGCCGGCGTCACGCGCGGCCCGATCGACGGCACGGCCGTGAACGGCGTGATCGCGGGATCCTCCGAGCCGGTCGCGCTGCCGCTGACGCCGAAGACGCGCGTCGTCGAGGTCGCCGCGACGGTGATCGCGGTGGCGGACGTGCCGGGCGAGGAGATCGAGCCGTAGCCGCGCGTGTCGAAGTCGTTGCCCGCGGCCACGACGGACGGCACGCCCATGCGCGCGGCGTTCGCGAGCGCGAGCGCGAGCGCGTCGGCCGAGGGGTCGATCTGCGGGCCGCCGAGCGAGAGGTTGA
>DASXXY010000186.1:0-3451 GCA_036502805.1 Gaiellales bacterium
CGACCTGACGCCCGAGCTGCTGCAGCGCGTGCCCGGCGCGATGGGGAAGTACTCCGCCGCGATCCGCGCCGCCGGCGTGCTGCTGCGGCCCCAGGCGACGGGCGTCGCGATCGGCCCGCCGCTGATCGTCGAGCGCGCGCACCTGGACGAGATCGCGGCCGCCGTGCGCGCCGGCCTCGACGCCGTCGCCGCGGCGGCGTAGCGCTCCGGCGCGCCGCCCGGCTCGGCTACCGTCAGGGCTCGAGCCCGAAGCCCTCTCCGCCGGAGCCTGCCATGGACGCCGCCGCGCCGCCCACGATGCCCCGTCGCAAGCAGCTCGCGCTGATCGCGCACGACAACCGCAAGGCCGACATGCTCGAGTGGGCCCGCTACAACCGCGGCACCCTCTCGCAGCACGAGCTGCACGCGACGGGGACGACGGGGGCCAAGCTCTCGAGCGAGCTCGGCCTCACCGTCCACCGCTTCCTCAGCGGCCCGCTCGGTGGCGATCAGCAGGTGGGAGCCGCGATCGCCGAGGGCCGCATCGACTTCGTGATCTTCTTCTGGGATCCGCTCGAGCCGCATCCCCACGACGTGGACGTCAAGGCGCTCCTGCGCATCGCCGTCGTCTACAACGTGCCGATCGCGTGCAACCGCGCGACCGCCGACTTCGTGCTCTCGAGCCCGCTGATGGGACAGGAGTACCACCGCGTGGCGACGGCCGAGGGGCCCTAGGCAGCTGCCACGGGCCGGGCGAGAGCGGGCTTCGCGGCGCGCTGCTGCATCGTCAGGGCGACCGACGCGAGCACGACCCAGAGGCCCGAGGCCGCGAAGCCGGCGAAGCCGAGCGGCGTGAAGATCAGCACCCCGGCGACGAGCCCGGCCCAGCCGAGCCAGCGCAGGCCGCCGGCCTGCGGGATCATGCCGCCCGCAGATCCGAGCAGGAGCACGTCGATGCCGCCCGTGAAGGCCGGCCAGCTGTCGCCCGAGAGGACGGGGGCCTGGGCGCGTAACATCCGGGCGGCTCCGACGACAGGCGGCAGATGCGCGAATTCGACGTAGTGGTGCTCGGCGCCGGCCCGGCCGGCGAGGTGGTGGCAGGGCGGCTCGCCGAGCACGGGATGACGGTGGCGATCGTCGAGCAGGCGCTCGTCGGCGGCGATTGCTCGTACTACGCGTGCATGCCGTCGAAGGCGCTGTTACGCCCCGTCGAGCTCGCCAACGAGGTCCGGCGGGTGCCTGGCCTCACGGTCTCGCCGATCGACAGCGCCGCCGTGCTGCGCCGCCGCGACGAGGTGATCCACGACCTCGACGACAGCGTGCAGCTGCCGTGGCTCGAGGAGCGCGGCGTCGTGCTCGTGCGCGGCAGCGGGCGGATCACGGGCGAGCGCGAGCTCGCCGTCGAGGGCCAGGAGCCGCTGCGCGCGGGCACGGCCGTCGTCGTCGCCACCGGCTCGACGCCGCTGATCCCCGACATCCCCGGCCTGCGCGAGTCGCGGCCATGGACGAGCAGGGAGGCGACGACGACACATGCGGTGCCCGCACGCCTCGCGATCCTCGGCGGTGGCGTGGTGGCCGTCGAGATGGCGCAGGCCTGGGGTTCGCTGGGCTCGCACGTCACGCTGATCCACCGCGGCGAGCGGCTGATCGAGCGCGAGGAGCCGTTCGCGGGCGAGCAGGTGCTGGCATCGCTGCGCGAGCTCGGCGTCGACGTGCGCCTGGGCGTCTCGGCGACGCGGGTCGAGCGCAACGGCGCGTTCGCGCTCGCGCTGAGCGACGGCGCGACCGTCGAGGCCGACGAGCTGCTCGCCGCGGTCGGACGCGTGCCCGGCACGAGCCGCATCGGACTCGAGACGATCGGCCTGCCGACCGACAAGCCGCTCGCGGTCGGCGACGACCTGCGCGTGCCGGGCCACGACTGGCTGTACGCGATCGGCGACGTCAACGGGCGCGCGCTCCTGACGCACATGGGCAAGTACCAGGGCCGGCTCGCCGCCGACGCGATCCTCGGCCGCGAGGTGCAGCTGCGCTCGGACGGCGCGCGCTCGCCGCGCGTGATCTTCACCGACCCGCAGGTCGGCGCCGTCGGGCTGACGCTCGCCGGAGCCGAGGCGGCGGGATTGCAGGTGCGGTGCGCCGACGTCGAGACGAGCGGGAACGCCGGCGGATCGTTCGTCGGCCGCGGCGCGCCGGGCACGGCTCGCATCGTCGTCGACGAGGAGCGGCGCGTGATCGTCGGCGCCACCATCACCGGCTCCGAGGTCGCGGAGGCGCTGCATGCGGCGACGATCGCGGTCGTCGCCGGGGTCTCGCTCGACGACCTCTGGCACGCCGTGCCGTCGTTCCCGACGCGCAGCGAGCTCTGGCTGCGCCTGCTCGAGACCTACGGCCTCTAGTTCCCTGCGCCGGCGGCTCGCCGGCGAGAGCGTGCCGGCGAGCGAGGACGCCTACGCGTAGCTGGTCGAGGCGCCTTCGCCATCGGCCAGGCTGCGGATGCCGTCGCTGCGCGAGCCGTGCGTCGGGATGACGTCGGCGATGCCCATCAGCTCGGCCACGCGCGCGACGTGACCGCGCGGGTCCGTGTCGATCACGAGCTCGAGGCGCGCATCCTGCTGCTCCAGCTGACGCATCGTCTGCAGCAGCAGCTTGACGATCGTGGAGTCGATGAACGTGCACTCGGTCAGATCGACGAGCAGGTCGCGACCGGTGCCCGCGACGCTGAACGCGTCGGCGATGGCATTGCGGCTCGCGACGTCGTGGTCGCCGCCGAGCGTGACGACGGCCGCGCGCGACGACACGACCTCGATCGTGACCGGGCCGGGCGGCGGGCCGCTGCCGTCGAGAAGATCTCCTGCGTGATCGGGGCGGTCCGTGGCTGCCTCCTGCCTGTCCAAGCGATGCGCCGGCGCGTCCGATCGCCGTCGCTTCCTCCGCATTATCACCGCACTTCCTGTGTTCCGAACATGAGTCTTCTGTGAATCTGCTGACAGCCTGGAAAAACGCCTGGCCGGCGGACGGTGCTGTCCGAAAACGCAGAAGGGGAGGGGCCCAAGCCCCTCCCCTCCCTCCTGTTCGTCGTGTTCGTCGGCTCAGCCGGTGCAGGTGAAGGCGATGACGTCGCCGTTGTTGGCGCTCGGCACGTTGAGCGTGAACCCGTTGGTGGCCTTGTTCGTCATCGTGACCGCGACCGCCGCGTTGCTCGAGTCGGTGAGCGTGCAGACGTAGCTCGTGGTGGCGAACGCCGCGTTGCCGCTGAGCGTGAAGTTGGCCGAGTGCGAGTTGAAGGCCAGATCGGTCCCGCCGGTCACCGTGTGCGCGCTCGTGAGCACGCCGCTCGTGTTGTAGACGGGCACGTACGCGGGGCCGGTGTCGCCCTTCAGGCCCTGGATGCCCTGCGAGCCGGTGTCGCCCTTGGGGCCGGCGACGGTCGAGGCCGCGCCGGTCGCGCCGGTGTCACCCTTGTCGCCCTTGA
>DASXXY010000187.1:0-4923 GCA_036502805.1 Gaiellales bacterium
CGGGGCCGGCGAGCGCCGAGAGCAGCAGCGCGACATCGCCCGCCGTCCGCGCCATCGGCCCCTCGACGGCATACGGCAGCCAGGGTGCCGAGACCGGCCAGCGCGGCACGGTTCCCGGCGTGGGGCGCAGGCCGGTGATGCCGCTCCAGGCGGGGGATTGCGCAGCGAGCCGCCGAGGTCGCTGCCGTCCGCGAGCGCGACCATGCGGCACGCGAGCGCGACGCCCGCACCGCCGCTCGAGCCACCCGCCGAGCGCGTCGGGTCCCAGGCGTTGCGCGTCACGCCGAAGACCGGGTTGAACGTGTGCGAGCCGGCGCCCCACTCGGGCGTGTTCGTCTTGCCGAGCGAGATCGCCCCGGCCTCGCGCATGCGCGCGACGAGCAGCGAGTCCTCGGCCGGCACGTGCTCGCCGAAGGACGGCGAGCCGTAGGTCGTGCGCACCCCGGCGGTGTCCTGCAGATCCTTGTGCGCGACCGGCAGCCCGTGCAGCGGCGGGAGATCCTCGCCGCGGGCGCGCCGGCGGTCGGCCTCGTCCGCCGCGGCGAGCGCGCACTCCGGGGTGCGCGTGACGACGGCGTTGACGAGCGGGTCGACGCGCTCGATGCGCGCCAGGTGCGCCTCTACGAGCTCGCGCGCCGAGCACGCGCCGGTGCGCAGGGCGGCCGCCTGGGCCGTCGCCGGGAGCAGGCAGAGCGCGTCGTCCGGGGAGCCGCTCAGGGCGTCGCGGTCCGTCCCGTGCCGGTCTGCCGCGCTCGCGCGCTCGCCTGCCCGGGGCGACCGGGGTGGTCGTCGGCGATGAGGACGCGCATGCGATCCACTGGCTCACTCCTCCGGCACGGCGCCGAGGCGCGCGGCGTTCCGCTGCCCGGTCCGCGCTCGATGCTACAGCCGCCCCGGTGCCCGGCCTCCCAATCGCCCGCAGGAACGTGCCGGCCCCGGTGCGGATGCCCCTGCGCGCGCCGGGCCGCAGCAGGACGCCGCCCTCAGGCGCCGGCGGCGAGCCAGACGTCCGCCATGCGCGTGACGTGCCGGATGTCCGTCCCGCAGCAGCCACCGAGCACGGCGAGCTGCGGCAGCAGGTCGCGCAGGACGACGTGGCGCTCGGCGAGGTCGTCGGGATCGCCCTGGTCGAGCTCGTCGGCATCGTCGAGCTCGGCGTGGCTGCGGGTCGACGAGTTGGCGCGCAGGCCGCGGAGGCGATCGCGCCACGGGCCGCCCTCGGCGAGCGCGCCCGTGAAGTGCGCCGGATGCGCGCAATTGATCAGGTAGTGGACGGGCGCGCCGTCGGTCTCCGCATCGACCTGCTCGATCGCGGCTCGCAGCGACTGCCCGCTCGGCAGCCGCCCGTCCGTCTCGACCGTGAACGAGATCGCGATCGGGAGCCCGGCCTCCCCCGCGGCGCGCGTCATGCCGATCGCCTCGTCGGCGTAGGCCAGCGTGAGCGCCGTGAGCAGCTCGACCGGCGTGTCCGCGAGCGTCTCGAGCTGCGTCGAGTGGTAGCGCTGCGCCGCGCCGGCGGTCATCAGCGAGGACGGCGCGTAGGCGTCACCGCGCGGGCCGATCGGCGCCTCCAGCAGAACGGGCGGCTGTGTGGCGGGGCAGCTCGCGCGCAGCTCCTCGACGAACGCGATGGCGCGGCGGTTGACGGCTGCCATGGCCGCAGCGTCGTAGCCGAGCCCGGCACCCCAAGCGGCACTCGCTCGCCACGTGTTCGCGCCGAGGACGAAGCCCGTGCCGCGCTCGCGTGCGAGCGCGAGGAAGGGCTCGTAGTAGCGGCGCAGCGCCTCGCGGCCCGCGTCGTCCTCGAGCAACGGGAACGTCGCGAAGCTCGGGAGGTCGTGGCCCAGCTCGAAGATCAGGACGGTCTCCATGCCGGCGTCGGTGAGCCAGAGCGCGCCGTCGTCGAACGGGAGGGAGTCGCGGTAGGACATGGCGCAACGGTAGCCCGAACGGGAGCGTCGGCGGTGCTCGAGCGGATGCGCCCTGGGACCGGCGCCGAGCCCGTGCTCCGTGCGGGCGGCGGCGGCGGCTCTGGAGTATCCTCGCCGCTGAGCTCGGCGCCGCCGGGCCGCCATCTGGCGAAGGAGCACCGCATGCCCACCGTCTTCGGGTACCACGACGTCAAGGACTCCGCGCACTGGCTGGCCTCGGACGAGCGCGAGAAGTTCTTCGGCCCGCTGGGCGTGACGAACATCCGCACGTTCGTCGATCCGGGCAACCCGAACCGCGTCGGCGTGCTCATGGACGTGTCCGACATGGATGCCGTCCAGGCCGCACTGCAGACGCAGAACGGGGCCGACACGATGGAGCGCGACGGCGTCATCGCCGAGAGCCTCGTCATCCTCGTCGAGGCCTAGGCCGGCAGCGGCAGGCGCCCCGTCGGGCGAGCCCGAGGGCTCGGCCGGAGGGAGGCAGGTACATGGTCACGAGCGAGGAGATCGCCGAGGTCCCGCTGTTCGCGTCGCTGTCTGCGACCGACCGCCAGCGGCTCTCGCAGGCCTGCGCGGACATCCGCCTCGCGGCCGGCGAGCATGCGGTGCACGAGGGCGAGGAACGCGCGCTGTTCGTCGTGCTCGAGGGCCGCATCGAGGTCGTCAAGCACGTCGACGGCATCGAGCGCGTGCTCGGCGAGCGGCTGCCCGGGGCGATCTTCGGCGAGGTGCCGATCGCGCTCGGCACGACGTTCCCGAGCGGCTTCCGCGCAGCCGAGACCTCCCGCGTGATGCGGATCGAGGCGGCCCAGTACTACGCCCTCGCGGCGGCGGCGCCCGACGTCGCGGTCGCCGTCGGCACGCTCGCACGCGAGCGCATCGGCGGCCTCCAGGGCCTCGCCGCAGAGCAGCCGAGGCCGCGCGCCTCGGTCGCCGGTCACCGCTGGGATGCTGCCTGCTCCGAGCTGCGGCGCTTCCTCGACCGCAACCAGATCACGTTCGAGTGGATCACGCCCGAGGCCGGCGATGCGGCCGCGCGCTGGGGCGGCGAGCTGCCGCCCGAATCCGAGCTGCCGACCCTGCGGGCAGGTGCCGCGACGCTCGCGCGCCCGCGGCTGCGCGCCGTCGCGGAGCTGCTCGGGCTGCAGACCCGCGCGTCGGCCGAGGAGTACGACGCGATCATCGTCGGCGCCGGGCCGGCAGGCCTGGCAGCGGCCGTGTACGGCGCATCGGAGGGCCTGCGCACGATCGTGATCGAGCGCGAGGCGCCCGGCGGCCAGGCCGGCTCGTCGTCGCGGATCGAGAACTACCTCGGCTTCCCGGCAGGCGTCTCGGGCGACGAGCTGAGCGAGCGAGCGCTCCAGCAGGCGCGCCGGCTCGGCGCCGAGATCCTCGTCACGCGCTCGATCACGGGCCTCGATCCGCACACGCGCACCGTGCACCTCGACGACGGCGACGAGCTGCGCGGCCGCACGATCATCCTCGCCACCGGTGTCACCTGGCGCCACCTCGCAATCCCGGGCATCGAGCCGCTCGTCGGCAAGGGGATCTTCTACGGCGCGGCGCGCAGCGAGGCGTCCGGCACCCATGGCCTCGACGTCCACATCATCGGCGCGGGCAACTCGGCCGGCCAGGCGGCGCTGTTCTTCTCCAACCACGCGCGCACGGTCACGATCGTCTACCGCGGCAACGCGCTCGAGAAGGGCATGTCCCAGTACCTCGTCGACCAGGTGCGGCGCAAGCCGAACATCTCCGTCGCGCTCGGCGCCGAGGTGGCCGCCGTGCACGGCGACGGCAGGCTCGAGGAGCTCGAGATCGCCGACCGCGGCGCCGGCACGCAGACGCGCGTCGCGAGCGGCGGCCTCTTCATCTTCATCGGCGCGGACGCCGACACGGAGTGGCTGCCGCCGGAGCTCGCGCGCGACGCGCGAGGCTACGTGCTGACCGGCTCGGAGCTGGCGGCGAGCGGCCGCTGGCCGAGCGACCGCGACCCCTACCTGCTGGAGACGAGCGTGCCCGGGATCTTCGCGGCGGGCGACGTGCGCTTCAGCCCGGTCAAGCGCGTGGCAGCGGCCGTCGGCGAGGGCAGCATGGCGATCGCCTTCGTGCATCAGTACCTGCGCAGCGAGGGCTGACACGCCGGCGCGGGCGCCGGCGAGCGAGCGCGCCGGCGCGACGGTCGTCCGCCCGACCCGGGATACACCTCGCGCGGTCGAAACCGAACCTGAATCCCGCGTAGCGTGGCTCTCCGACGGCCGATGAGCACCCGAACGCCACGGCGTACCGCCGCACCGCTGGCGCGTTCCGCTCCGGGGACGCGGCCCAGCTTCCCGCGCTCATCGCCGACGACGTGGCCTGGCACGTGCCGGGCTCCCATTCCATGGCGGGGGGATGTCCGGGGGCGCGATGCGCTGGCGGCGTGGCTCGGGAAGCTGCGCGCCAAGGGGCTCTGGCTCAGCGAGCACGACGTTCTGGGAAACGACGTCCACGTGTGCGCGCTGCGCATCATGGGCGCGCGACGTCCCCGCGTGGAGGTCGAGACGCGCGTCGTGAGCGTCTTCCACCAGCGGGACGGGCGACAGATCGAGCGCTGGATCCATCCGGAGGATCTCGTCGCGTGGGAGCAGATCTTCGCGGTGTGACGTCCACGCACAGCGACCGAACGCAGCACGCCCGCGCCGGGATACCCCCAACGGGATTCGAACCCGTGTTACCGGCGTGAAAGGCCGACGTCCTAGGCCACTAGACGATGGGGGCGCCCGGCCGAGCGTACCAACCGCCCGAGCGCCGTCCGGACGCGTCGGTACCTTGGTATGCCATGGCGAGTCACACCACCCCGGGAGCAGGCGCTCTCGGGTGTTGCCCGCACTGCGGCTCCCGCCTCGCGTACCCGCTCCACTGCAAGCGCGCCGGCGAGGACACCTGGAAGCTGCGCCTGCGCTGTCCCGACTGCGAGCGCACGTGGAGCCGGAGCGCTCCGACGCTCGAGGTG
>DASXXY010000188.1:0-10431 GCA_036502805.1 Gaiellales bacterium
GGCGCGGCGTCGAGCCGCGCGCGGGCAGCCGCTTCCAGGCGGGGGCCGGCAGGTCGAGCACGTCGATCGGGATGCCGATGTGCACGGGGCGCGGGCGGCGCGACGCGAAGATGTCGAACGCGCGCGCGAACGCCTCGGGCAGGTCGGCCGGGTCGCGCACCTCGATCGACTCCGCCGTGATCGTCGCCATGAAGGCGCGCTGGTCGGGCAGGTCGTGGAGCGTGCCGTGTCCGCGGCCGTTGTCGGCGCACGCGGTCGCGCTCGAGACGATCAGCAGCGGGATCGAGTCGTGGTAGGCGCTCGCGATCGGCGTCGCGGCGTTCGTGAGGCCCGCACCCGTGATCAGCGCACACACGCCGGGCTTGCGGGAGACGCGCGCATAGCCGTCGGCCATGAACGCCGCGCCCTGCTCGTGGCGGGCCGAGACGTGGCGGATCGGCGACGCCGCGAGGCCGCGGTAGATCTCGAGCGTGTGCACGCCCGGGATGCCGAACACGGTGTCGACGTCGTACTGCTCGAGGAGGCGGACGATGGCCTCCCCGCAGCTCGGCGCGCCGGAGGGCGCGGAGCTGCTCGGGGAGCTCTCGAGTGGCGTGGCTTCGGCCATGGGGAGAGCGTATAGGCTCCGGGAAGTGTCCGATGTCGCCCTGATCGAGCGTGCCGAGGAGCTGCTCGCGGCGCAGGGCGAGGCGATCGGCGCGCTGCTGCCCGAGGGCTGCGAGCCGTTCGACGCGCACACGCATCTGGGCGTCGACATCGACGGCCACACGCTCTCCGTCGAGCAGCACCTCGCGCTCATGGACGGCGCCGGCGTGTGCGGGGCGAACGTCTTCGCGCTCAACGAGCCCGACCGCGAGCCCGCCTACCGCGCGCCCAACGACCGCGTGCTGCGCTGGGCCGCCGAGGTGCCCGACCGGCTCTTCCCGTTCGTGCGCCTGAGCCTCGACGAGGATCCGCTCGGCGAGGCCGTGCGCTGCCTCGACCTCGGCGCCCGCGGCATCAAGCTGCATCCTCGCGCGCAGGCCTTCACGGTCGACGATCCGCGCCTCGACGGCGTCTTCGCGCTCGCGCACGAGCGCAAGGTGCCGGTGCTGATCCACGCGGGCCGCGGGCTGCCGCCGGGCATGCCGCTGCAGCTCGGCCACGTCGCCGAGCGCTATCCCGACGCCTCGCTGATCCTCGCCCACGCGGCGATCGTGGCGCAGGCCGGCGTCGGCACGCTGGCGCGCAGCGTCGAGAACATCTTCTTCGACAGCTCCACGTGGACGCCGCTCGATCAGCTCAACCTGATGTCGCTCGTGCCGCCCGAGCAGATCCTGTGGGCCTCCGACATCCCCTACGGCGAGCCGCTCGCGGCGCTCAACGTGTTCGTGCGCTCGGCGCGCGTGAGCGGAGCGGACGACGATCTGCTGCGCGGCATGCTGCGCGACAACGCGCTCGCGCTGCTCGAGGGCCGCCGCCCGGCGACGCGCTCGGCGCCGCTCGCGAAGCCCGAGTTCAGCACGTCGTACGCACGCGTCCGCGCCACGATGTACATGGCGGGCGCGACGTCGCTGCTGTGGCTGAGCCAGCCCGAGCACATCGGCTACCTCGGCATGGCGGAGGCCGCGCTCGCCGAGGAGGGACTCGCCGCGCAGGCCGAGCTGGTGCGCTGCGCGCGCGCCGTGTGGGAGCAGTGGGTCGAGACGATCGTCCCGGGCGCACCGCCCGACACCGCCGGTCGGGGCCGCGTGTGGCGGCTGCTCAACCAGGCGCAGGCCGACACGCTGCTCGCGTGAGCGAGGTCGCGTTCACGCTCAACGGGCGCGCCTGGAGCGGCACGGTCCCAGAGGGCACGACGCTCGCGGAGCTGCTGCGCGAGGACGTCGGCCTGACGGGTACGAAGATCGCCTGCGCCGAGGGCACGTGCGGCTCCTGCACGGTGCTCGTCGACGGCCGCGCGGTGCTCTCCTGCATCCTGCTCGCCCCGCAGGCGGAGGGCTGCGAGGTCACGACGATCGAGGGCCTCGGCGACGAGGGCTCGCTCTCGTCGCTGCAGCGCGCGTTCGTCGAGGAGGACGCGCTCCAGTGCGGGTTCTGCACCGGAGGCCAGGTCGTCTCGGCGACCGCGCTCCTGGCGGCGAACCCGCACCCGACGCGGGATCAGGTGCGGTACGCGATGAGCGGCAACCTGTGCCGCTGCGGCGCCTATCCGGGCATCGAGCGTGCGGTCCTGCGCGCGGCCGAGGAGACGAGCGCCTGATGGCCAAGCTGCAGAAGACGAGCGTCGAGATGGAGGGCCGCTACGAGGATCGCTGGGTGCTCGTGGAGGATGAGCCGCCCGCCTGGGAGGACGAGCGCGAGCTCAGCGTCGCCGGCACGCGCGTCGCGCGGCTGACCGGGCCGCGCCGCGTCTCGGGCGCTGCGCGCTACGTCTCCGACGTCACGCTGCCGGCGATGCTGCAGGCCGTGGTCGTGCGCTCGCCGCACGCGCACGCGACGGTCGAGCTCGACATCGACGCCGCGCGGGCGGTGCCGGGCGTGCACGCCGTCCTCTCGGCCGCCGACGGCGGCGTCACGCAGGGTGAGAACCCGATCTTCACGTCCGAGCCGGCCTTCGCGGGAGCACCCGTCGCGGCGCTCGCCTGTGAGGACGACGTCTCCGCGCGCGCCGCGCTCGCGGCGCTCGCGCCGCGCTATGCACAGCTCGGGTTCGTCGTCGATCCCGCCCGGGCGCTCGCCGAGCAGCGCTTCCAGGAGGATCCGGTCGAGGACGAGAGCGGCGACGTCGAGGCCGGCATGGCGGCCGCGGATGCGATCGTCGAGGCCGAGTACTCCACGTCCGCGCAGGTGCAGCACGCGCTCGAGCCGCACTGCGCCGTCGCGCAGTGGCTCGGCGACGAGCTCCACGTGCACGTCTCGACACAGGGCATCTGGGACGCCCGCGCGCAGCTGGCACGCGCGTTCGGGCTCGATCCCGACCGCGTGCACGTGACCTGCGAGTACATGGGCGGAGGCTTCGGCGCCAAGCAGGGGCCGACGACCGAGGGGCTGATCGCCGCCTACCTCTCACGCGCCGCAGCGGGCCGGGCGGTGCGCGTCTTCAACGACCGCCGCAGCGAGGCCGTCGCCACCGGCCATCGCGCGCAGACGCAGCAGCGCTACCGCATCGGCGCCACGAAGGATGGTGCGCTGACCGCGATCGAGCTGACGTCCGTGATCGCGAACCCGATGCGCGGGTGGATCAACCCGACGACGATCCCGGCGCGGACGCTGTATCGCTGCGCGAACGTGCGCGCGCAGGCGATCCCGCTGCGGATCGACGTCGAGCCCTCCAACGCGTTCCGCGCGCCGGGCATCATGGAGGGCACGTTCGGCTACGAGAGCGCGCTCGACGAGCTCGCGGCGCTGCTTGAGATGGATCCGCTGGACCTGCGGCGCGCCAACGACGTCGACGTCGACCAGGTCAGCGGCATGCCGTACTCGGCCAAGAACCTCTCCGCCTGCATCGACCGCGCCGCCGAGCTGGCCGGCTGGGCCGGGCGCGACGCGCTGCGCGACCGCGAGCACGCCGATGGGCGTCAGCGCGGCCTCGGCGCCGCCTGCCAGATCTGGTGGGGCGGCGGCGGCCCGCCGGCGCACGCGCTCGTGCGCATGGGCCACGACGGCCTCGTCACGGTCGTGACGGGCGCGCAGGACATCGGGACGGGTGTGACGACGGCGTTCGCGATGGTCGCTGCCGAGGAGCTCGGGCTGCCGCTCGAGCGTGTCAGGGTCGAGGTCGGATCGACGCGCTACGGCGTCTTCGCCCCGGTCTCCGGCGGATCGCAGACGATGCCGTCGGTCGCACCCGCGGTGCGCTCGGCCGCGTTCGACCTCAAGGGCAAGCTGCTCGAGCTCGCGGGCGACGTCTTCGAGGTCTCGCCCGACGACCTGCTGATCGTCGACGGCGAGTTCGTCTCGCTCGACGGCGCGCTGCGCGAGCCGGTGACCGAGGTCACCGGCAAGCTCGGCCAGGCCCAGCTCGTCGGCACAGGGTCGCGCGGCCCGAACCCCGACGGCATGCGCGTGAATACGTTCGGCTGCCAGGTCGCGCAGGTCGCGGTGGACGTCGCGACGGGCGAGATCACGGTCGAGCGCATCGTCGCCGTGCACGACATCGGCCGCGTGATCTCGCCGCTGCAGGCGCGCAGCCAGGTCGAGGGCGGCGTGCTCCAGGGCCTCGGCTTCGCGCTCATGGAGCAGCGCATCGTCGATCCGACGACCGGGACCGTCGTCAACGCGAACCTCGAGGACTACAAGCTCCCGACGCATGCCGACTGCCCCGAGATCGTCGTCGACTTCATCGACAAGCCCGATCCGAACGCCTCGTCGCTCGGCCTCAAGGGTCTCGGTGAGCCGCCGATCGTGCCGACGGCACCTGCGATCGCGAACGCCGTCTTCCACGCCACCGGCGTGCGCGTGCGCAGCTCCCCGATCACGCGCCGGCGCTTCCTCGAGGAGCGCGCGCGATGAGCACCTACGTGCGCCCGGAGTCGCTGGACGAGGCGCTCGCGCTGCTCGCCGGCGGAGGCGCCCACGCGCTCGCGGGTGGCACCGACCTCGTGCCCCTGCAGGCGCGCGGCAAGGCTGCGGGCCCGCTCGTGGACGTGCGCGGCCTGCTCAGCGACGGTATCGAGCCGGCCGGCGACGGCATCGTCATCGGCGCCGCCGCACGGGTCGCCGACGTCGCCTCCGACGCGCGCATCGCCGATCGCTACGCCGTGCTCGCGCAGGCCGCCGGGCAGGCCGCCTCGCCGCAGCTGCGCAACCAGGGCACGGTCGCGGGCAACCTCGCCCAGCACGTGCGCTGCTGGTACTTCCGGCATCCCGACCTGACCTGCTGGCTGAACGGCGGCGACACGTGCTACGCCCAGATCGGCGAGCACGAGAAGCACGGCCTCGAGCCCGGAGACTGCATCTCCGTCGCCCCGTCCGATCTCGCGGGTGCGCTGCTCGCGCTCGGCGCCCGCGTGCGCGTCACGGCTGTCGCCGGCCAGCGCACGCTGCCGCTCGAGGAGCTCTACGCGCGCCCGAGCGAGGACCATCGCTCGGCCGTGCAACTCGCGCCCGGCGAGCTCATCACGGCCGTCGAGCTGCCGGCGCCGCCCGACGCCTCGGCCTACGAGCGCGCCGGTGAGCGCGCAGCGTGGTCGTTCGCCCTCACCGGCATCGCGGCTGCCCGCTTCGGCGACGATGTACGCCTCGCTGCGATCGGGCTCACGAACGAGCCGCGCCTGCTTGCGCCGGCGGATCCCCTGGCCGGACTGCCGGGCCTGGAGCAGACGGGTTGGAAGCGCGAGCTCGCCGGCGTGCTCTGCGAGCGTGCGCTCGGCCGCGTCGCGCGGCCCTCCTGATCCCGGGATAATCGAGCGATGGCCGCGCGCGCCCACCCGACCTACGACGTCGCCGTGATCGGGGCCGGCACGACCGGCGCGTCGATCGCGTACTTCCTCACGCAGCGCGGGCTGCGGCCGGTCGTGTTCGAGAAGACGCGCGCCGCCGGCGGGCCCTCGGGCGCCTCCGCCGGCATGTGCCGGGCGCACTACGCGCAGCCGGCGATCATCGACATGGCCCGGTGGGGCTGCGAGTTCCTGGCCGACATGAAGGCGCGCACGGGCTTCCAGTCGGGGTTCTCGCGCTCGGGGTACCTCGTCGTCGCACCCGCCGAGCGCGAGGACGCGATGCGTGCGACGTACGAGACCATGCGCGAGCGCGGGGTGGACGTCGAGCTGTGCGGCGCCGACCGCATCCGCGAGCTCGAGCCCCGGCTCAACATGGACGACCTCGCGATCGGCTCGTACGAGCCCACGGGCGGCCACGCCCAGCCGCTCTTCGTCGCCGACGGCTTCGTGCGCGCGGCCGAGCGCGACGGCGCGACGCTGCGCCTCGGCACGAGCGTGACGACGCTGCGCCCTGACGGCCAGGGCTGGAGCCTGTGGCTCGGCGACGGGACGCGCGCGAGCGCCGAGGTCGTGATCGTCGCCTGCGGGCCGTGGGCGAACACGCTCACGCGCGGGCTCGGCGGCGTCGTGCCGCTCGCGCTCTCGCGCGGCCAGGCCGGGCGCTTCCGCCCGCGGCACGGCTTCGGCGCGCCCGGCCCGATCATCTCCGACCACGCCCAGGAGCTCTGGATCAAGCCCGAGGGGAACGACGGCCACTACCTCATCGGCGGCCGCGGCGGCCGGCTCGACCGCAGCCCGCACCAGCGCCAGACGGGCCAGGCGGGGGCCGACGACTCGACGCTGGAGACGTTCGCGGGCGAGCTCGCGCACCGCTTCCCGGGCATGGCCGGCGGCGTCTGGCGCGGCTCGTGGTCGAGCTTCTACGACTTCACGCCCGACGGCAACCCGGTCATCGACCAGATCCCCGGGCGCCCGAGCCTGATCACGGCGACCGGCATGTCGGGCCACTGCTTCAAGCTCGCGCCGTCGCTCGGCCTCGGCGTCTCGGAGCTCGTCGTCGACGGCGCCGTGCGCAGCTTCGACTGGTCGGTCTTCGCCTACGGGCGCTTCGCGCGCCGCGGCGACCGCGTGGGCGGCGGGCGCGGGCCCGGATGATCGGCGGCGTGCTGCTCGCGGCCGGCGCGGGATCGCGCTTCCGCGCGGCCGGCGGCGGCGTCAAGGTGCTCGCACCCGTCGACGGGCGGCCGCTCGTGGAGTGGGCGCTCGCCGCGCTCGCCGCGGCGCCGCTCGGCGATCGCGTGATCGTGCTGGGCGCCCACGGCGACGACGTGCTCGCGGCCGTCGACCTGCAGGGCGCCCGGGTCGTGCGCAACGAGCGCTGGGAGCGCGGCATGGCCTCGTCGCTGCAGGTGGGCCTCGCGGCGCTCGACCCTGCCTGCACGGCAGCCGTCGTCGTGCTCGGCGACGGCCCGGCGCTCTCGGCCGAGGCGATCCGCCGCGTGGCGCAGGCGGCGGAGGGAGCGGAGGGCCTCGTCAGCGCCCGCTACGGCGAGCGCAACGGCCATCCGGTCGCCATCCCGCGCCCGCTGTGGGCACGGCTGCCCGACGAGGGCGAGCAGGGCGCGCGCGCCCTCGGCCCGCCGTCCGTGCTCGTCGACTGCAGCGACCTGCCCGCGCCGGGCGACGCCGACACGCCCGCCGACCTCGAGTCGCGCTAGCGCCGCCGAGTCTTCTTGTCGCCGCGCAGGATCAGCACGCCGCCACCGACGCCCGCGAGCACCATCACGCCCGCGGCGATCAGCGGCAGCGGCAGGCCGCCGCCTCCGCCGCTCCCGCCGCCGGCCGACTTCCCGTCGGCCTTCGCGAGCGCGCGCAGCGCCTTGTCGGCGGTCGCCGTGAGGCCCGCCGGCGAGGTGTCGGTGCGCGGGTCGATGCCGGCGAGGGCGGCGACGGCGCGCGCGTCGGTGTTCGGCTTGGCGACGAAGGGGCCGCTGACGCCGAGGCCCTGGGGCATGACGACGAGCAGCGTGTCGTGGTAGACGAAGCGCAATTCGGCGCCGAGGAACTTCGCGTAGATCGCGGGCTTCGCCCAGAGCTGCGGGACGGCGCCGAGGTCGGTCTTGTTGCCGATCACCGCGACCTTGATCGGCAGCCCGGCGTCGCTGATGCTCTGGGCGGTCTTCTGGAGGCCCTGCTCGAGCTTCGCGTCCTTCGTGCCGTTCGTCATGTAGACGCGCACGCTCTCGGGCTGCAGGACGTCGCTCGCGGGGTCGCCGTCGGCGAGCGCCGCCGGCGCGAGCGTCAGCGCGAGCAACAGTCCCAGGAGGGCGCGCCGGAGCACGCTCACACGGTAGCCGCGATGACGAGGGCGGCGAGCATGAGGGCCGCGGCGCCGCACAGCAGCGCGAGCAGGGCCAGCAGGAGATCGCGCGTGCTCATCCGTCCGCCTTGTCGACGACCTGCAGGTGGATCGCCGTGCGACCCGGGATCTCGATCGTGTACGCGAGCAGCCAGTGGCCGACCATGACGAGCGCGGGCCGCTTGCGCTGGTAGACGCCCGGCGAGATCTCGGCGAGCGTGTAGGCCTGCTGCTGCATGCTCATGTCGAGCATGTCGAGCTCGGCCGTGATCTGCGCGTTGCGGACGGGCTTGCCGCCCTGCTCGAGGTGCAGCGCGAAGGCGTTGTCGATGGCCGCGCGGTTCGGCTGGATGCCGACCTGGATGCGCACGCCGCCGCGCACGAACGTGCGCGAGACCGAGCCCGGGCCGACCTTGCCGTCCGAGCTGCCGAGCTTCGCGAGCGCCGAGGACGGCGGCGCGAGGCTCGTCAGGATCGCAGCGGCCAGCACGGCGCCCGCGAGCAGCGCGCTCTCGCCCAGCACGAGCCGCCGCAGCAGGCGCACCGCGCCGTCGCCGAGCACCTGGTCGCGCCGCTCCGCCGCGGCGGCGAGCCGCGGTCGCGAGCGCAGGTTGTTGACCGCGCCGAGCACGAGCGCGAGCGTCAGCAGCGCGCTCTTCGCGATCAGCGCGAGGCCGTAGCTCGTCTGCCACAGCGCCCCGAGCGTCGGCAGGTGCACGATGCTCGCGACGATGCCGGTGGCGAGCAGGACGGCGACGCTGCCCATGGCTGCCCGCGAGAAGCGCGGCACGACGAGCGCGAGCGTGCGCACGCGCGCGCCCGGCTCGGTGGCCGCCGTGAGCACGAGCAGCCCCGCGAGGCCGCCGATCCAGATCGACGCCGCTGCGAGATGCAGCCAGTCGAGCGCGAGCATGAGGCCGACGGGGCTCGTCGTGGCGGGGTGGCCCGCGAGGCCGGGGAGCGACAGCGCCGCGGCCGCACAGGCGCCGGCGCCCATGATCGCGAGCAGCGCCTCGCCGGTGCGCCGCGCGCGACCCGGGCGGTCGAGCGCGAGCGCGGCGCCCGCCGCGACGGCGAACAGCGCGAGCACGGCCCAGAGATCGCTGAAGGCGCGCCCGAAGCCGGAGTCGCGCACGAGCGGCACGATCTGCCCGAGATCGGTCCAGGGTCTCAGCGAGAACTCGGCCGTCGCGAACACGAGGTAGACGGGCGCCGCCACGAGCGCGACGGCGAGGGCGCCGCCGGCCGCGAGCGCGACGCCGCGCAGCGCGCGCTCGCTGCCGCCCGCGACCTGCAGCGGCCGCGCGATCACGGAGCGGAACGCCACGAGGCCGATCGCCGCGAGCATGGCGAGCAGGAGGATCCAGCGCGAGCCGACGAGCTTCGTCGTGGCGGCGCTCTCGCCGAGCGACGGGATCACGAACTGCGGCGGCGGCCCGGGGCTCGGCCCGACGGCGAACGTGAACGCGCCGCGCACCGGATGGCCGTCGGCCGAGATCACGCGCCACCACACGAGGTACCAGCCCTGCGGCAGCTTGTGCACGGGCACGACGATCGAGTCGGCGTCGTCGGGTGCGCGCGCCGGGCTGCCGGCGGTCACCTGCTTGCCCTCGGCGTCCGTGACCGAGATCACGGCGAAGCGCGGCTCGATCCGCTCGCTGTAGGTCAGCCGCACCTGGGTCGGCGGTTGGGCGAGCACGCCGCTCGCCTGCGGTTGGGTCGCGAGCAGGGACGCATGCCCCCACACCGCCGCCGGCAGCGCCAGCGCAACCGCGAGAGCGACGAGCAGCGCGCCCGCCCGCCCGCCGATCCTCATGCCGCCCGCCGCCCGGAGAGCAGTCCGGCGCCGCCGACCGCGAGGCCGAGCGCGCCGACGACGAGCGCGATGATCGCGATCGTCTTGCTCGAGCCGGAGCCGCCGCCGCCCGAGGACGCGTCCGAGGTGGCCTCGATGCGCGCCGCGGGCGTGTCGGAGCTCTCGGCGCCCGACCACTCGACGACGCTGCCGTCCGAGTAGGTCTGGCGGACGGTGAACGCATACTCGCCGTCGTTCTTCGGCACGCCCGTGAACGGCAGGACGGCGAGCCCGGTGCCGCTGAGCTTGCCCTTCCAGGTCACGGAGTCGCCGCCTTCCTTCTCGCCGTTCTGCACCTTCTGACCGCTTACGGTCGCCGTCCAGCCCTGGACTGGCGCGACGTGCTCGAGGTCGAAGCCGCTCGGGATCGTGAGCTCGATCTCCGTCGTGGAGGCGTTCTCCTTCTCGTTGGGCACCGCCAGGTTGAGCAGGTAGCCGTCGCCGGACGGGATGACGTTCGGGAACAGCTCGGCGTGGGCGAAGGCGCTCGGCGCCAGCGCGAGCGCCGCCACCAGGACGCCGGCGCGCGCGAACGCCCGGCACGCAAGGGTGCGTCTCATCGGTCGTGCTCTCCTCTCGTGGATGTGGCTACGGGATGGAGAGGGCGGGCGGGCCGCGGACGCGCACGGCGCGCGCGAGCAGCCAAGCAGGAGCGGCCGCCGGCACTGGAGCGAGCAGGCGCGCGCGCTGCACGGCGCGCGGACGCGCCAGGCGGCGCAGGACGCCGGCGATGCGCCGCGCCCACGCGAGCGCGTGGCGCGACGCGGCGAGCAGCGCGGCCGCCGCGAGCGAGA
>DASXXY010000189.1:0-3898 GCA_036502805.1 Gaiellales bacterium
GGGCCGAGAAGGAGTCGCTCGGCGCGCTCGTCACGCTCGAGACGGGCAAGATCGCGCAGGAGGGCCTCGGCGAGGTGCAGGAGATGATCGACATCTGCGATCTCGCGGTCGGCCTCTCGCGCCAGCTCTTCGGCCGCACGATCGCGTCCGAGCGCCCGGGCCACCGCATGCTCGAGACGTGGCACCCGCTCGGACCGATCGCCGTGATCTCGGCCTTCAACTTCCCGGTCGCCGTGTGGAGCTGGAACGCGGCGCTCGCGCTCGTCTGCGGCGATCCGGTCGTGTGGAAGCCGAGCGAGCGCACGCCGCTCACGGCGCTCGCGTGCCAATCGCTCTTCCGCCGCGCGGCGGCGACGTTCGGCGACGCGCCCGACGGCCTGCTCGAGGTCGTGATCGGCGGCGCCGACCGCGCCCGCCAGCTGGCCGAGGATCCGCGCCTGCCGCTCGTCTCCGCGACCGGCTCGACGGCCATGGGGAAGGTGCTCTCGCCGCTCGTCGCGAACCGCCTCGGCCGCTCCCTGCTCGAGCTCGGCGGCAACAACGCGATGGTCGTCGCGCCGAGCGCGGATCTCGACATGGCGGTGCGCGCCGTCGTCTTCAGCGCCGTCGGCACCGCCGGCCAGCGCTGCACCACGTTGCGCCGCCTGATCGTGCACGACTCCATCGCGGAGGAGCTCTGCGGCCGGCTCGAGCGCGCCTATGCGACCGTCCCCGTCGGCGATCCGCGCGAGGACGGCACGCTCTGCGGGCCGCTGATCTCGCAGGACTCCTATGCGCGCCACGACGCGGCGCTCGAGCGAGCGCGCGCCGACGGCGGCACCGTCAGCGGCGGCGAGCGCGTGCTCGCCGACGAGCACCCGGACGCGTTCTACGTCCGCCCCGCGCTCGTCCGCATGCCCGCCCAGACGCAGGTCGTGCGCGACGAGACGTTCGCGCCCATCCTCTACGCGCTGACCTACCGCGAGCTCGACGAGGCCGTGGCGCTCCAGAACGGCGTGCCGCAGGGCCTCTCGTCGTGCATCTTCACGACCGACCTGCGCGAGGCCGAGCGGTTCCTCTCGGCCACCGGCAGCGACTGCGGCATCGCGAACGTCAACATCGGCCCGAGCGGCGCCGAGATCGGCGGCGCGTTCGGGGGCGAGAAGGAGACCGGCGGCGGCCGCGAGTCGGGCTCGGACGCCTGGCGCGCCTACATGCGCCGCCAGACCGCCACGATCAACGGCTCGCGCGAGCTCCCGCTGGCGCAGGGCATCGTCTTCGACGTCGGCTGACCCGCTCCGCGCTCGCGACGATCGTCACGAACGCAACAACGGGGTCTGACCCGCACGTTGCGGGCCAGACCCCCGTGTTGCGGGAAACCGGGGTCTGGCCCGGGAGTCGCGGGTCTGACCCCGGGCTCCCGCTGCGCCTCGGCGCGGCGCGCGCAGGCGCGTCAGTCGAGCCAGCGCGTGTACTGCGACGCGCTGCGCTCGGGCTGCGGCGGGAACGGCTCGCCGGGCAGGCCCAGGTGCACCACGCCGATCAGGCGCACCGTCTCCGGGACGTCGAGGATCGTCGCGACCTGGGGGCGCGAGAGCACGCCGGGCGTGCGCCAGAAGCTCGCGAGCCCGCGCCCGCGCGCGGCCAGCATGATGTTCTGGATCGCGCACGAGACCGCGGCGTAGTCCTCCTCGGCCGTCTGCGCGTCGGGATCGCGCTCGACGCCCACGACGATCGCCGTGTGCGAGCGCAGGAGCTTCCTGTCGCCCGTCGCCTCGCTCAGCGCCTCGAGCGTCGAGCGCCCGACGACCCAGAACCGCCAGGGCTCGGTCTCGTGGTGGTTCGGCGCCAGCACGGCCAGCTCGAGCAGCTCGCCGACGAGCTCGGCCGCGACCGGCTCGTCCGTGAACTGCTTGAGCGTGCGGCGCTCGCGAATGGCTTCCTCGACCTGCATGAGGGCAGCCTAAGTGCTCGCGTCGCAGGGGAGCGCCGCCTCCCCGGCGAGCGGCGTCAGCGGTCGAGCTTCTCCCGCTGTTTGGGATCGAGCCGCCGCAGCTGCCCGAGCAGCAGCGCGACGTGCTGCTTGCGCTCGTCGAGGATGCGCGCGATCGTCTCGCGCGTCTCCTCGTCGGTCAGGGTGAACGTCTGCTGCTCGTAGCGGTTGATCGCGAGCAGCTCGTCGGCGATGTCCGTCCGCAGCGCCTCGAGGTCGGATGCCAGCTCGGTCAGTCGCACGGGCGCTCTCTCTTTCGCTTGTTCGCCACGCTCACACGAGCGTGAGCTGGCCATCCGGGGCGACCTGTGCGTTCCAGTCACGCCAGCGCTGGTCGATCACGCCGGGGTCGTCGCCGCGATCCTCGAGCCGCACGTGCCCGCCGTGCTCGGCCTCGACGCGGTACTGGTACCACGAGATCTCCCAGGCCACGGTCACGATCGCGTCCGGCCGGTTGCCCGAGAGCACGACGACCGACGCGCGCGGCACGCCGAGGCTCTTCGCGATGCTCGCGAGCGTGCGGCGGTAGGCGCTGGCGTTGAAGGCGTCGACGCCGCGCTCGAGCGCGCGCGCCGCGGGCACGGGCACGGAGCGCTCGGACTCGGGCTCGGGCAGCTCCACGGCCACCGGATCGCGCCGGCGGCGCAGCCAGCCGCGCCGCTCGCCCTCCTCCGGGGCGTCCGCCTCGACGGGCGGCGGCGCAGGGGCGCCCATGAGCAGCCACCCGCGCGCGGCGGCCTCGGGCAGGCAGAGCGTGCACACCGACACGCTGCGCGAGCCGTTCGTGAACTCCTCCACCTGCTCACCGAGCAGCAGCGTGCGTCCGCACACGCCGCACTGGCGCGTGACGCCGATCTTGCGAACCTGCGTCACGCCTTGGCCGCTTCGCGCTCCCGTTGCAGGTCGGCGATGAGGCGCTGCGAGACGTGCGCCGGCACCTCGTCGTAGCGTGCCAGCGACATCGCGTAGTCGCCCCGGCCGCCGGTCAGCGACGTCAGGTCGGGCGCGTAGGAGAGCATCTCGGACATCGGCACCTCGGCGCGGATGACCGTGCTCGCCCCGATCGGGTCCATCCCCAACGGACGCCCGCGGCGCGAGTTGAGGTCGCCGATGACATCGCCGACGGTCTCCGATGGCGACGTGATCTCGACGGACATGATGGGCTCCAGCAACACGGGGTCAGCCTCAGAGTAGGCCTTCTTGAAGGCCATGGAGCCCGCGATCCGGAATGCCATCTCCGAGGAGTCGACGGAGTGGTACGAGCCGTCCACGAGCGTGACGCGCACGCCGATCACGGGATAGCCCGCGAGATCGCCCGTGTGCATCGTGTCCTGGATGCCCTTGTCGACCGCGGGACGGAAGCCCTGCGGGATGACGCCGCCGACGATCTTGTCGACGAACTCGTAGCCCTCGTGCGCCGGCAGCGGCTCGAGCTCGATGTGGCAGTCCCCGAACTGTCCGCGCCCGCCCGTCTGCTTCTTGTAGCGCGCGTGGGCGCGCGCCCTGCCGCGGATCGCCTCGAAGTACGGCACGCGCGGCGGGTGCGTGACGATCTCGACGCCGAAGCGCCGCTTCACGCGCTCGACCGTGACCTCGACGTGCATCTGCGAGAGGCCGCTCACGAGCAGCTCGCTCGTGCGCTCGTCGCGGTTGATGCGCAGCGTCGGATCCTCCTCCGAGAGGCGCCGCAGCGCGGTCGCCATCTTCTCGTCCTCGCCGCGCACCTTGGGCTCGACCGCGACCGAGACGATCGGCGCCGGCAGCGGCGCCCCCTGAACGATCATCGGGCGCTCGGCCAGCACGTCGCCCGCGACGACTTCCTTGAGCTTGGGGACGGCGCCGATGTCCCCCGGTCCGAGCTCGTTGACGGGGTGGTGCTCCTTGCCCTGCACCTCCAGCACCTGGCCGATGCGCTCCTTCGTGCCG
>DASXXY010000190.1:0-9041 GCA_036502805.1 Gaiellales bacterium
GCGCATGCCGATCAGGGCGCCCAGGAACGGGATGAAGACGGGCGCGCCGGACGGGATGCCCTCGCGCTTCAGCCACAGCGCGTGACCCATCTCGTGCACGAAGATCAGCAGCACGAAGAGCGCTGCGAAGCGCCAGCCCCAGAGCAGGGTGTAGGCGCCGACGGAGACGACCATCGTCAGCGCCGTCGTCACGAAGCCGAACTTGGCGGCCGCGAAGATCAGGAACTTGAGCTTCAGCAGCCACTGGAAGCCGAACACGGCCGCGGCCACGATCGGCCCGCCGATGCGGCGGATCCAGTAGCGCAGGGGGCCCTGCGGATGCACGGGCGCCTGGTCGTAGCCGGGCTCCGGTGCCGCGCGCCGCTCGGGGAAGAGCGGCTCGTCGGGAATGTTGGTGCTCACGCAGCCACCGTAGCGCTCCGCTCGTGAAGGGCCTGTTACGCCCGGGGCGTCCGCGCGGCTACGCGCCCTGGCCGATCCAGACCTCGCCGTCGCGGTAGCGCTCCTTCTTCCAGATCGGCACCGTCAGCTTGAGCGTGTCGATCGCCTGCTGGCAGGCCGCGAAGGCGGGCGCGCGGTGCGCCGAGGAGATCGCGATGCCGACCGATGCCTCGCCGACGCGCACGACGCCCGTGCGGTGCCAGATCGCGGCGCGCAGGCAGCCGTGGTCGGCCAGCGCGGCGCGCGCGATGCGCGCGATCTCCTGCTCGGCCATGCCGGGATAGGCCTCGTACTCGAGCTCGACCACGTCGCGGTCGCGCGCGCTCTCGCGCACGGTGCCCGTGAACGTCGCGACGGCGCCCGCGTCCGGCCCGACGACGTGCGCGATCAGGCGGTTCAGGTCGATCGGCTCGGGCCCGAGCAGCACGAGCGGCTCGTCGGCGCCGCCCGAGACCGGGGAGAGCAGCGCGACCTCGTCGCCGTCGCCGAGCGCCGTCGTGCGCTCGGCGTACTGCTGGTTGACGGCGTAGGCGAGCCCGTCCGGCTCGTCGCCGATCGCGAGCGCGGCGAAGACGTCACCCGCGATCGCGCCCTGCGGCAGCTCGAGCTCGCGCCGACCCGTCCCGGCGCGCTCGCGCAGCCCCGCGAAGAGGCGCACGGTCACGCGCACCGGGGCCTCACGTGATGCGGAACTTGGCCGTCCCGATCGCCTTGCCGCCGACCGTCAGGATCGCCTTCCAGCCGCCCGGCGAGCTCTTGACGAGGCCGTTCCCGATCCAGGCGTAGAGGCGCGTACCCTTCTTGTCGCCCTTGATCGTCTTGTCCTTCCAGACCGCGCGCAGCGCGCCGGAGGGGTCGTGCCACTCGATCCGCAGCACCTGGCCGGCCGCCGCGGGCACCTTCCACGTGAAGTTCGCGTAGAGCCGCTTGACGGCAGCGGCCTTGAACGTCGTCGCGGTCTTGCCGCCCGAGGTCGTGGAGATCCAGGTCTTGTCGATCGAACCCTTGCTCGTCGCGGCGCCGGCCACCGGCACGGCGACGGAGAGGACGAGCAGACAGGCGATCAGCAGGGTCAGACGGCGCATGCCGACACCCTAACCCGGCGCGGCCGGACCGGCAAGCCACAACTCCCGCCGTGCCGCCGGACTACCATCCGGCTGGTGCATGAGCTGCCCGGCGAGTACCCGTTCACACGCGGCATCCGTGCCGACGGCTACGCGTCGCGTGCGTGGACGATGCGGCAGTACGCGGGCTTCGCGTCGGCCGAGGAGACGAACGAGCGCTTCCGCCTGTTGCTCGAGCGCGGGCAGACCGGCCTCTCGGTCGCATTCGACCTACCGACGCAGCTCGGCCTCGACTCGGACGACACGCTCGCGCGCGGCGAGGTCGGCCGCACGGGCGTCGCGATCGACTCGCTCGCCGACATGCAGCGCCTCTTCGCCGGCATCCCGCTCGGCGCGGTCTCGACGTCGATGACGATCAACGCGCCGGCGGCCGTCCTGCTGCTGCTCTACGAGCTCGCGGGCGCCGAGGGCGGCGTCGCGCCCGGCGACCTGCGCGGCACCGTGCAGAACGACGTGCTCAAGGAGTACGCCGCGCGCGGCAACTACATCTTCCCGCCGCGCCCGTCGATGCGGCTGACCGTCGACCTCTTCCGCTACTGCAACGAGCGGCTGCCGCGCTTCAACACGATCTCGATCTCGGGGTACCACATCCGCGAGGCCGGCTCGAGCGCGGCGCAGGAGCTCGGCTTCACGCTCGCGAACGGCATCGCCTACGTCGAGGCGGCGCTCGCGGCGGGGCTCACGGTGGACGCCTTCGCGCCGCGCCTGTCGTTCTTCTTCAACGCGCACAACGACGTCTTCGCCGAGGTCGCGAAGTTCCGTGCCGCGCGCCGCATCTGGGCGACCGTGATGCGCGAGCGCTTCGGCGCGCGCGACGAGCGCTCGCTGGCGCTGCGCTTCCACGCCCAGACGGGCGGCTCGACGCTGACCGCGCAGGGGCCGCTGACGAACGTCGTGCGCGTCGCGCTGCAGGCCTTCGCGGCGACCGCGGGCGGCTGCCAGTCGCTGCACACGAACGGCTACGACGAGGCGCTCGCGCTGCCGACGGAGCGCTCGGCGACGCTCGCGCTGCGCACCCAGCAGGTGCTGCTGCACGAGTCGGGCGTCGCCGCCGTGCCGGACCCGTTCGGGGGCTCCGAGTACGTCGAGGGCCTGACGGATGCGATCGAGGGCGAGGCGCGCGCGCTGATCGCCGAGATCGACGAGCGCGGGGGCGCGGTGGCCGCGATCGAGAGCGGCTGGATGAAGGGCCGCATCGAGGACGAGGCGTTCAAGCACCAGCGCGCCGTCGAGAGCGGCGAGGCCGTGATCGTCGGTGTCAACCGCTACCCCGACCCACAGGACTCCGACGTCGAGCTGCAGGTCGTCACGCAGGCCAGCGAGCAGCGGCAGATCGCGCGCCTCGAGGCCGTGCGCGCAGGGCGCGACCCGGCGGCCTGCGAGCGTGCGCTGGCGGCAGTCGGCGCCGCTGCGCGCGACGCCGCCGCGCCGCTGATGGAGCCGCTGCGCGCCGCGCTCGCCGCCGGCTGCACGGTCGGCGAGGCCTGCGGCGCCCTGCGTGCGGTGTGGGGCGCCTACGACGCCCAGGTCTCGCACGGCCTTTGAGACCCGGCGGCACACGGCGCGGGATCGCCGCCAGGCTCCTGCGCTACGCCGTCATCGACACCGCGCCGCTGCGCCGGCACCGCGACTTCCGCCTGCTCGTGCTCGGGCAGCTCGCGACGTTCCTCGGCTCGATGCTGACGTTCGTCGCCGTGCCGTACCAGGTCTACCAGCTGACCGGCTCCTCGCTCACGGTCGGCCTGCTCGGGCTCGCGGAGCTGATCCCCGTGCTCACGCTCGGCCTGCTCGGCGGCGCGCTCGCCGACGTCATCGACCGCCGGCGGCTCGTGCTGCTGACGGAGCTCGCGCTGATGGCCATGTCGGGCGTGCTGGCTTGGAACGCGACGTGGCAGCACCCGTCGGTCGTGCTGATCTTCGCCGTCTCGGTCGTCGCGGCCGGCGCCTGGTCGCTGCAGCGCCCGGCGCTCGACGCGCTCCTGCCGCGCCTCGTCGAGCGCGAGGAGCTGACGGCGGCGGGCGCGATCTCGACGTTCCAGACGACCGTCGGCATGCTCGCCGGCCCGGCCATCGGGGGCGTCCTCGTGGCCTCGATCGGGCTCGCCTGGACGTACGGCAGCGACGTCGCCACGTTCGCGATCTCGCTCGTGCTGCTGTGGGCGATGCGCGCCGTGCCGCCGCCGCCCGACGCGAGCCGCCTCAGCCTCTCGGGCATCGCCGACGGGCTCCGCTACGCCCGCAGCCGCCCCGAGCTGATGGGGACGTACATCGTCGACATCGCCGCGATGTTCTTCGGGATGCCGATGGCGCTCTTCCCGCAGGTCGCCCACGGCTATGGCGGCGCGAGCGCCCTCGGCCTGCTCTACAGCGCGCCGGCCGCCGGCGCGCTGCTCGCGACGGCGACGAGCGGCTGGGCCACGCACGTGCACCGGCACGGGCGCGCGGTCGTGCTGGCGGCCGGGGCGTGGGGGATCGGGACGATCGCGTTCGGCTTCAGCGGCGTGCTCTGGCTGGCGCTCGCGAGCCTCGCCGTCGCGGGCGGGGCGGACGCGCTCAGCGGCATCTTCCGCCGCCGCATCTGGAACGAGACGATCCCCGACGAGCTGCGCGGGCGCCTCGCGAGCATCGAGATGATCAGCTTCTCGTCCGGCCCGCTGCTCGGCAACGTCGAGTCGGGCGGCGTCGCGGCGCTCGCGGGCGTGCGCTTCTCGATCGTCTCCGGCGGCATCCTGTGCGTCGCCGGGGCGGCCGTCTGCGCGGTCGCCCTCCCGGCCTTCTGGCTCTACCGGCCCGAGGCCAGGCCGGCCGTGCGGGCCTAGGAGTCGGCGCGCTCGGCCTCGAGCTCCTCGAGCTCGCCGAGCAGCTTGCGGTAGGACGCGAGGCGCTCGGGGGCGACGTTTGCCGCGGACGTGACGGCGCAGCCCTCCTCGCCCTCGCCGTGCAGGCAGCCCTCCCATTCGCACTCCTCGGCCGCGGCGGCGATCTCGGGAAAGGCCTGCTCGAGGTCGTGTGCGGCGACGCCGGCGATGCCGAAGCTGCGGATGCCCGCGGTGTCGATCAGCGCGCCGCCGCCGGGCAGGTCCATGTACTGCGCGCCGGTCGTCGTGTGGCGCCCGCGGTCGCTCACCGGATTGAGCGCGCCGGTCGCGTCCGTGCGCCCCGTGAGCGCGTTCGTGAGCGACGTCTTGCCGACGCCGGAGTGGCCCGCGAGCACGGCGACGCGGTCGGGGAGCGCCGCGCGCAGCCCGTCGAGGCCCTCGCCGGTGCGCAGCGAGAGCGCGATCACGCGGTGCCCGAGCGCGCCGTAGATCTCGCGCACGCGCGCGATCTCGGCCACGTCGTAGGGCAGGTCGACCTTCGTGAGCGCGATCATCGCCTCGATGCCGCCGCGCCATGCGGCCACGAGGTAGCGGTCGATCAGGCCGATCCGCAGCGGCGGATCGGCGACGGCGGCGACGATCACGAGCACGTCGACGTTGCTCGCGACGATCTTCTCCTCGTTGCGGAACGCGCCCCGCAGCAGGATCCCGCGCCGCGGCAGGACGGCCTCGACGCGCACCGAGCGGTCGGGCAGCTCGCGCACCTCGACGTGATCGCCGACGACCGGGCGCGCGCGCCGCAGGCGCCCTGCGATCGTGCTCTCGCGCTCCTCGCCGCCCATGCGCACGACGACGAACTGGTTGTGGACGCTCGTGACGAGCCCCTCGCCCGTGACGCTACTCAGCGGGGATCCACCGCTTCGCGTGCACGCCGCGGGCTCGCGCACGTCGCTCGGGGTCGCTGCGGGCCGGCAGCCGCGGGGGAGACGCCGTCGCAGCCAGCCGGAGCGCGAGCCCGGGGGGCGCGGAGCGCGCGAGCGTCCGGCCGCTCGGCGCGCGTGGCGAGCCCACGGGCCCGTCGCCCGCGCGAGGCGGTGGATCTGCGCTCAGGCCGTGACCCCTCCATCGACGACAAGCGTACTCCCGTGCATGTACGACGCGCCGTCCGAGGCCAGGTAGGCGACCGCGTCGGCGACGTCGTGCGGCGTGCCGATGCGGCCGGCCGGGACGGAGCGCTCGAAGGCCGCGAGGCGGATCTCGTCGTGGCGGATCCAGTCGGCCATCGGCGTGTCGATGAGGCCGGGGCAGACGCAGTTGATGCGCACGCCGCGCGGGCCCCAGTCGATCGCGAGGCTGCGCGTGAACATCACGACGGCGCCCTTGGAGGCGTTGTAGGCGGCACGCGTGTGGCCGCCGCTGAGGCCCGCGGTGGACGCGATGTTGACGATGCAGCCGGAGCCCGCCTCGGCCATCGCGCCGAGCAGCGCGCGGCAGGTCAGGAACGTCCCGCGCGCGTTGACGTTCATGACGAGGTCCCAGTGATCGAGCGAGAGCTCCGTGATCTCGTGCTCGAAGAACACGCCGGCCGCGTTCACGAGCAGCCAGGGTGCGCCGAGCTCGCTCGTGACGGACGCGCGCAGCGCCTCGACGTCGTCCTCGCTGCGCAGGTCGCACGCGAAGCCGCGCGCGCCCGCGATCTCGGCCGCCGCCCGGCCCGCGGCCTCGGCGTCGATGTCGGCGCAGGCGACCTGGAACCCCTCGCGCCCGAGCCGCTGCGCGATCGCGCCGCCGATGCCTCCCACGGCGCCGGTCACGAGCGCCACGCGGGAGGCGCTCACGGCAGCGGCGCCGTGGTCGCGCGCCGCCCGGGTTCGTCCGCCTGCGTCACCCCTGCTCCCGGATCGCGCGCGTGATCGCCATCAGCGCGACCCACGTGCGGTACAGCCGCAGCGGCTCGGCGTCGGTCAGCCGCAGGCTGCGCGGGCCGGTGCGCTCGACGTTCGGCAGCCACGTGCCGAGCTCGGCGTAGTCGGACGTCGTCAGCTGCACCTCGATCGTCGCGGGCAGATCGATCGCGGGCGCGCTCAGCTGGCCGAGGCGGCCGAGCGCGCGCGCGGCGCCCGCGCGGATCCGCTCGCACGCGACGTCGGGATGCAGGCTCTCGGCCGCGAAGCGCGTGATCGAGCGCTTGACGACGACGCACTCGCAGCCGGGCGCGATGCGGAGCATCTCCTCGGCGGTCGCGTCGTCGCCGGTGATCAGCGCGATCGGCACGTCGAAGTGCTTCGCGACGAGCGCGTTGATGCCCGACTCGCCCACGACGTGCCCGTTCAGCTCCGCGTGGTAGACGACCGACGGGTTGTACGTGTGCGAGAGCACGGCGTGCTGGGCCGAGATCGAGCCGTGGTAGCTGACCAGGAAGGCCGCGTCGAACGTCCCGTCGAGGCCCTCCATCATGTACAGCGGCTTGTGCTTGCCCGACAGCAGCGAGGCGCGCCCGTGCAGCCGCTCCGGGCGCAGGTTCTGCATCAGGTAGTGCGCGTCGTTGACGAGGAACTCGCTCGCGCCGGCATCCGCCGCGCCGTCGATCGCCGCGTTGACCTCGTTCTCGAGCAGCGTGCGGCCGCCCTCGTACTCGGCCCCGTCCAGCACCTGCTCCCAGTGCACGATGCCGGCCGTGCCCTCGATGTCGGACGAGATGAAGACTCTCACGTGTCCCTCCGCGGGTCGTTCCAGGCGAAATGGCAGGCCGCGCCGTGGGGGCCGTGGAAGTCGAGCAGCGGGTCGAGCTCGCGGCAGATCTCCTCGGCGCGCGGGCAGCGCGGGTTGAAGCGGCAGCCGGGCGGCAGGTTGACCGGGCTCGGCGGGTCGCCGACCACGGCGTCGCGCTTCGTGGCATGGCCGGGCTCGAGCCGCGGCACCGCCCGCAGCAGCGCCTGCGTGTAGGGGTGCCGCGCGTCGCTGAAGAGCTGGTCGCTGGGCGCGGTCTCGACGATGCGGCCGAGGTACATCACGGCCACCCGGTCGCAGACGTGGCGCACGACCGCCATGTTGTGGGCCACGAACAGCATCGTCAGCCCGAGCCGCTGACGGAGGTCGGAGAGCAGGTTGAGGACGGTCGCCTGGACGGAGACGTCGAGCGCCGAGACCGGCTCGTCGGCGATCAGGATCTCGGGCTCGAGCGCGAGCGCGCGCGCGATCGAGATGCGCTGCCGCTGCCCGCCCGAGAACTGGCGCGGGTAGGCGTCGAGCGCGCTTCCCGGCAGTCCGACGAGGTCGAGCAGCTCGCGGCAGCGCGCATCCACGCCCGAGCGCGGCACGAGGTCGTGCACGCGCAGCAGCTCGCTGATCGCCTGGCGCACGGTCATGCGCGGGTTGAGCGACGAGAACGGGTCCTGGAAGATCATCTGCACGCGCCGGCGGTCGGCCGCGGTGCGCTTGCCCGGGAGCACGTGCCCCTCGACGAGCACCTCGCCCGCGGTCGGCTCGTAGAGGCCGACGATGCAGCGGCCGAGCGTCGACTTGCCGCAGCCCGACTCGCCCACGAGCCCGAGCGCCTCGCCGCGCGCGACGCTCAGGTCGACGCCGTCGACGGCGCGCAGCACGTCGACCGGGGCGCCCCGCAGGCGCCGCACCAGCGATCCGTTGAGCGGGAAGTGCATGGCGAGGTCGCGCACCTCGAGCAACGGCTCTGCGGTCGTCTCAGGCACGCTGCGCCAGCTCCTCGTGGTAGCGGCAGGCGGTCGCGCGCCGGTCGCCGAGCGGGATCAGCGGCGGATCGACGGTCGCGCAGTCGGCGTGCGCGATCTCGCAGCGCGGGTGGAAGCGACAGCCCTCCGGCGGCGCGACGAGGTCGGGCGGCATGCCGCCGATCGACTCGAGCTGCTCGCGGCGATCGTCGAAGTCGGGCACGGAGCGCAGCAGCGCGCGCGTGTACGGATGCCGCGGAGCGCCGAACACGTCGGGCACGGTGCCCGTCTCGACGATGCGCGCCGCGTACATCACGGCGACGCGCTCGCAGGTCTGCGCGACGACGGCGAGATCGTGCGTGACCAGCACGATCGAGACGCCCGTCTCGGCGCGCAGGCGCGCGAGCAGGTGCAGGATCTGATCCTGGATCGTCACGTCGAGCGCGGTCGTGGGCTCGTCGCAGAGCAGCAGCTTCGGCTCGCACGAGAGCGCGATCGCGATCACGATGCGCTGGCGCAGGCCGCCGGAGAGCTCGTGCGGGAACGCGCGGTAGCGGCGCTCGGGGTCGGGGACGCCGACCAGCCGCAGCAGCTCGAGCGCGCGCGCCTTCGACCGCTCGGCGCTGTGCCCGAGGCGCACGCGCGGGCCCTCGGCGATCTGCTCGCCGACGCGCATGACCGGGTTGAGCGCGGTCATCGGCTCCTGAAAGACCATGCCGATGCTCTCGCCGCGCAGCCGCGCGAGCGACTTCGCCGAGAGCGTCTGGCCGTCGAAGACGACCTCGCCGCCGGCGATGCGCGCACGGCCGGGGAGCAGGCCGAGGATCGCGCGCAGCGTCATGCTCTTGCCGCAGCCGGACTCGCCGACGAGGCCGAAGGCGCCGCCGCGCGGGATGTCGAGGTCGACGCCGTCGACCGCCTTCACGACGCCGCGCGGCGTGGGGATCTCGACGCGCAGGCCGCGCACC
>DASXXY010000191.1:0-2959 GCA_036502805.1 Gaiellales bacterium
GAAGGCGTACGGCGCGAGCCGGCACGTGCGCACGCGGCCGACCTTCTCGGTCGTCATGAGCTGGGCGTCCTCGAGCAGCCGGATGTGCTTCTTCATGCCGGTCAGCGACATGCCGAACGGCTCGGCGAGCTCGCTGACCGTCGCGCTGCCGGTGCCGAGCCGCTCGAGGACCGCGCGGCGGGTCGGATCGGCCAGGGCGGCGAACGCGCGATCGACGGTCGTCGGATACTGAACCATTGAGTTCACTATAGGTCAGGCAACGCGGCAGCGCAAGCTCGGCCCCAAGCGTCGCGCCGAGCTGCTGCCGCGTGCCGCGCCTCAGTCGTCGAGGCCGCGCAGAGCGGCGCCGATCGCGCCCGCGCGGACGCCCAGCGCGGCGCGGACGAGCTGCACGTGCGCGGGATCGGTCAGGTGCACGTGAGCTGCGAGCCGCTCGCGCAGCGGCGCCATGATGCGGTCGGACGCCTCGGCGACGCCGCCGCCGAGCACGATGCGATCCGGCGTCAGCACGGTCACGAGGTTCGCGAGGCCGATCGCGAGGCGGTCGATCCAGGCCTCGACCGCGGCGCGCGCGCGGGCGTCGCCGCGCTCGTCGGCGGCGAAGGCCTCCTCGGGCGTCGCCGTGCCGGCCGCCTGCGCGAGACGCGGGCCGCCGACGAACGCCTCGAGGCAGCCGGTGTTGCCGCAGCCGCAGCGCGGCGCATCGGGACGGAGGTCGATGACCTGGTGGCCGATCTCGCCCGCCGTGCCGTCGAGGCCGAGCAGGAGCCGGCCGTCGAGCACGATGCCGCCGCCCACCCCCGTGCCGAGCGTGACGCCGATCAGCGCGGCACAGCCGCGGCCGGCGCCCACGCGGGCCTCGGCGAGCGTGAACGCGCGCGCGTCGTTGATGAGCTTCACCGGCACGCCGAGCGCGGCCGAGAGCGGCGCGGCCAGCGGGTGGCCCGGCCACGGCCCCGGCAGGTTCGTGAAGAAGCGGATGCTGCCCGTGGCCTCGTCGTAGATGCCGGGCACGCCGACGCCGGCGGTCGCGACCGGCCCGCTCGCGGCGACCGCCGCGCGGCCCGCGAGCACCAGCCGCTCGATCACGTGCGCCGGCCCGCCCGCGCCCTCGGTCGGCAGCGTGCCGTCGGCGAGCGGCGTGCCGTCGGGGGCGAGCACCACCCACTTGATGTTCGTGCCGCCGAGATCGAGTCCGAGGTGCGCGCTCACAGCGGCGACTCTACGGCGCAGGCCGAGCCGGAGGCGCGCTCACGCCCGCGCTAGGCTCGTGCACATGAAACTCGGCCTCCTGACCGCGGCGTTCCCCGACTCCACCCTCGAGCAGGTCGCCGAGTGGGCCGGCGCGAACGCCTTCGAGACGCTCGAGATCGCGTGCTGGCCGCGCGCCGGCGGCGAGTCGCGCCGCTACTCCGGCGTCTCGCACATCGACGTCGAGCGCCTCGACGCCGCGGGCGCCGCGCGCGTCCGTCAGCTGCTCACGGCGCGCGGCCTCGAGATCTCGTCGCTCGCCTACTACCCGAACCACCTCCACCCCGATCTCGCGCACCGCGCGGAGGTCAATGCGCACCTCGACCGCGTCGTCGACGCCGCCGCGCTGCTCGGCGTCGAGGTCGTGGGCACGTTCATCGGCGCCGATCCCACGCGCTCGCTGACCGAGAACCTGCGCACCTTCACCGAGGTCTGGCCCGCGATGATCGATCGCGCGCGCGCCAAGGGCGTCCGCATCGCGATCGAGAACTGCCCGATGCTGTTCTCGGGCGACGAGTGGCCGTTCGGGCTCAACCTCGCGCGCACGCCGCACATCTGGCGCGAGCTGTTCAACGCCATCCCCGATGCGAACTTCGGCCTCAACCTCGATCCGTCGCACCTCGTCTGGCAGATGATCGACTACGAGCGCGCGGTCTACGACTTCGGCGACCGGATCTTCCACGTGCACGCCAAGGACATGGAGATCGACCGCAACGGGCTCTACGAGCACGGTGTGCTCTCGGCCGGCATGAACTGGCAGGTGCCGCGGCTGCCGGGGCTCGGCGAGATCCGCTGGGATCGCTTCTGCGCCGCGCTCTACGGCGTCGGCTACGACCGCTGGATCTCGATCGAGCACGAGGACCGGCGCTTCGAGGGCGACGTCGAGCTCGTCAAGCGCGGGTTCCTGATCGCCCGCGACGTGCTGCGTCCCTACGTGCGCTGAGAGGACGCCGCGACCGCGCTCGCGGTCTCGCGGCGCAGGCGCGAGTGCACCGACTCGCCGGCCAGCCACCAGCCGATCGGGCGGTCCGCGGGCGGCGCGATCGGCGCCTCTGCCGTGAAGCGCCGGGGAGCGCCGAGCTGCCAGCCGCTCGGCGTCAGCGCGACCTCGCAGATCAGCTCGGCGAGCTCGACCTCGGGATCGCTCGCCACGCCGGAGCCGTGCACGCGCTCCTCGCCCACGCCGGCGTTGAGCACGCCGCGCGCCTCCAGCAGGCGGTCGATCGGCAGCCGCGCGAGCTCGGAGGCATGGGCCTCGAGGGCGTGCTGGATCTCCTCCAGGCGCGCGCGGTCGAACGGGACGACGAGCGTCGGGAACGGCAGATCGGCCCACACGCCCCACAGCCAGAGGTGCGGCACCGGGCCTGCGTGATCCTCGAGCGCACGGCGGGCGGCACGGCCGACGAGCTCGTGCGCGTGGTGGCCGTCGTGCGGCGAGGGCGCGCAGACGAGCGACGGCGACAGCTCGGGGAGGATGCGCGCGAGCAGATCGACAAGCGCGACCTCGGAGGCGATCAGGTCGTCGTCGGCCGAGAGCGCGAGCGGCGGGTCGGCCGCCAGGAGCTCGAAACCCGCGCGGCGGCAGGCATCCTCGAGCTCGGCGAGCCGGCGCTCGTGCTGCTCGGGCCGGCCGAGCCCACAGGCCAGGTTGACGATCTTCCAGCCCGCATCGCGCAGCGCCATCAACGTCGCCGGCATGCCCGCGAGC
>DASXXY010000192.1:0-5092 GCA_036502805.1 Gaiellales bacterium
GACGTGGCGCCGCGTGACGACGAGCAGGTGCCCGAGGTAGGGATCGCCGCGCCCGGGCAGCGGCGGCAGGTGGAACGCGAGCACGTGCTGCTCGTCGACGAGCATGCCGCCCGGCACTGCGACGTCACCGGACAGCTCGCGACAGACGAGGCAGTCAGGCGCCACGCGCGGCGGGCTCGAGCCCGGCCGGCAGCGGGCTCCCGTTGTCCCAGAGCTCGCCGACGCCGCCGGCGGCCTCGGCCACGCGACGCGCGACGTCCGGCGCGGCGACGACGAGCACGCCGCGGCCCTCGAGCGCCGCCGCGACCCGCTCGACGGGCTGCAGGTGCACGCCGGCGAGGCCGAGCACGGGGTAGGTGTCGGCGACGCAGACGAGCGCGCCCGCGCGCCCCTCGCTCAGCCCGACGAGGCCGACGAAGTGCCCGACCGACCAGTCCGGCTCGGGGCCGGCGTCGAGGTCGCCGCGCTCGAGGTACGCCGCGAGCTGCGGCGCCGTCGCGTGCGAGCCCCAGAACCTCCCGGTCTGGACGTTCGCGATCAGGACGACCGGCACGGTGCCCTCCGCGGCGGCGTGCAGCAGCGCGCGCACGCCGCGGGCGTCGAGACCCGTCACCGGCAGCGCGGCGAGGCGGCCGCCTCCGAGCTCCTCGAGCGCGCGCGCGACGCCGTGCGCGGAGGTGCCCGAGGCCGCGTCGTCGTCCGTCACCGGCAGTTCGACGATGAAGTCGGCGCGCCCCGGATGCCCGTACGGCAGCTCGCCGAGCGAGCGATGGCGCGTCACGACGCTGCCGGCGATCAGCGCGGCGTCGTCCTGCTCCACGGGCCCCTCGTCGTGCAGGCGCAGCGCCAGCGTCGCCCAGAAGCACCCGCACAGCTCGTCCTTCTGCGGCAGCTCGGCGGCATGCAGCTCGAGCAGCCGGTCGGCGCCGCGCGTCAGCGTCGTCATGGCGGGGAGTCTAGACACGGCGCGCTACGCCAGCTTGGCGCCGAGCTCCAGCACCACGTCGCGCAGGACGCGCACGTCGTCGCTCGTCGTGCGGAAGTTCACGAAGCACGGCCGCAGGCACGCCGTCCCGTCGATGTCGGCGCCCGAGACGAAGACGCGCCCGTCCGCCCGCACGGCGGCCGCGAGCGCGCGATTGTGCTCGTCGAGCGGCTTGTCCGTCGCGACGTGGCGGAACGGGACCACCGAGAGCTCGGGCTCGCCGAGCAGCTCGAGCTCGGGGCGCTCCTTGACGAGGTCGGCGAACAGCCGCGCCTCGGCGAGGTTGCCGGCGATCGCCGTGCGGAACGCCGCGAGGCCGTGCACGCGCAGCGCCAGCCACAGCTTGAGCGCGCGGAAGGGCCGCGAGTACTCGAGCGTGCGGTCGACGGAGTCCTGCTCGCCCGCCTCGTGCGGCACGTATGTCGCCTCGTGGCTGAAGGCGCGCTCGAGCCACTCCGCCTCGCGCACCATCAGCACGCCGCAGGCCTTCGGGACGTACAGCCACTTGTGCGCGTCGACGGTCACGGAGTCGGCGCGCGCGAGCCCGGCGAAGAGCGGCGCGTGGCTCTCGGTGAGCGCCGCCGGCAGCCCGTAGGCGCCGTCGACGTGCAGCCAGACCCCGCGCGCCTGGCAGATGTCGGCGAGCGCGTCGAGCGGGTCGACGGCGCCGGTCAGCGTCGTGCCCGCCGTCGCGACGACGGCGATCGGCGCGACGCCGGCCGCGCGGTCGGCGTCGATCGCCGCGGCGCAGGCGTCGACCTGCATGCGCCGATCGGCGTCGATCGGGATCGCGCGCACGCGGTCGCGACCGATGCCGAGCAGCTCGGCCGCGCGCTTGACCGACTCGTGCACGTCGGCCGAGGCGTAGAGCGCGCACGGGCGCCCCGAGAGGCCGCTGTAGCGCGAGCCGGGCAACGCCCGCTCGCGCGCGGCCGAGAGCGCCGTCATGTTCGAGACGGTGCCGCCGCTCGAGAACGTCCCCGTCGCGACCGGATAGCCGAAGGCCTGCCCGAGCCACTCGAGCGTCTGGCGCTCGACGAGGTCGGCCGCGCCGGAGACGACGGCGAGGTTGACGTCGTGACAGGCCGCGAGCGCATCGCCGAGCACGGCGATCTCGAGCCCCGAGGACGCGACGAACGCGAAGTAGCGCGGCCGCGGCTGCGAGTACGAGTGGTCGAGCACGACCGCCGCGTCGGCGAGCGCCTGCAGCACGGGCGTCGGCCCGAGCGCGAGCGGCGCCGCCAGCGCGGCGCGCAGCGCCTCGTCAACGGGGGGCTGCTCGGGGCGTGCCTGATCGAAGCTCTCCCAGGCCCGCGCGATCAGATCGGTCGCATATGCGAGCGCTTCTGCGCGCGGCACGTCGAGCCGCAGCGCGGGTTCCGGTTCCGCCATGCCGCCCATGGTGCCACCATTAGGCCCGTGATCCCCGACCTGACCGATCCCCAGCGCGAGGTGCAGGCGCTCGTGCGCGAGTTCTGCCAGCGGGAGGTTGCGCCCCACACCGCCGAGTGGGATGCCGGCCACCACGTCCCGATCGACACGCTGCGCGCGCTCGCCGAGCTCGGCGTGCTCGGCGTCACGGTGCCCGACGAGCACGGCGGCGCCGGCCTCGACCACACGACGCTCTGCCTCGTCGTCGAGGAGCTCGCGCGCCACGACCCCGGCCTCTCGGTCGCCGTCGCCGTGCACGCGGGCCTGACGGTCGCGCCGATCAAGAGCCACGGCACGCCCGAGCAGCAGGCGCGGCTCCTGCCGCCGCTCGCGAGCGGCGAGCAGCTCGGGGCCTACGCGCTGACCGAGCCGGACGCCGGCAGCGACACGGCGAGCATCCGCCTGCGCGCCGAGCGCGACGGCGACGACTGGCTCTTGCACGGCACGAAGACCTGGATCACGAACGGCGGCTTCGCCGACGCGATCGTCGTCTTCGCCCGCACGGGCGGCGCCGGCGCGGCCGGCGTGAGCGCGTTCCTCGCGCGCGCCGGCGACGGGCTCACGGTGTCGAAGGAGATCCCCAAGCTCGGGCTGCACACGTCCTCGACCGCGGAGCTCTCGTTCGACGGGCTGCGCGTGCCGGACGCCGACCGCCTCGGCGACGAGGGCGCGGGCCTCAAGGTCGCGCTCGCGACGCTCGACGGCGGCCGCATCACGATCGCCGCGCAGGCCTGCGGCATCGCGCGCGCGGCGCTCGACCTCGCGACGAGCTACGCCCAGGAGCGCGAGGCCTTCGGCGGGCCGATCGCGCGCTTCCAGGGCGTGCAGTTCCCGCTCGCCGACGTGGCCGCGAAGCTCGAGGGCGCGCGCCTGCTGATGCTGCGCGCGGCCGCCGTGCGCGACGCCGGCAGGCCCCACTCGCTCGAGGGCGCGATGGCCAAGCTGTGCGCGAGCGCGGTCGCCGTCGAGGCCGCCGACATGGCCGTGCAGACGCTCGGCGGCTACGGCTACTCCGCCGAGTTCCCCGCCGAGCGCCTCTACCGCGACGCGAAGATCACGGAGCTCTACGAGGGCACGAGCCAGATCCAGCGCATCGTGATCGCCCGCCGGCTGCTCGGCGACGCCGCCCGCTCCTGACGCGCGCTGCCGGCTCGCAACGGCCTGGACACGGGCAGCGCCGCGTGTGGGAGTCCGCCACGGCAGGGTCGGGTGCGGTGCGAGGCGGGTCCGGCCCGGCGTGAGCGCGCCGGAGGCCCGCCCGTTCCGCGACTAGCGCACATCGGCGCTCTCGCAAAGTCATTTAACCGTTTCGCAAAACTCGCACTATGGTGAGGGAGCGACGTCCCGAACACCGACCCGCGCGCCCGGGAGGAATCAGCGGTGGGATTCATCACCAAGCCAACGACGAACCTGCGGGACGCCATCTCGGAGTCCGAGTCGCTGCGCGAGCAACAGGCCAAGGCCTCGTTGCTCCAGACCGGCGTCGCCGGCGTGGCGCGCGTCACCTCGGTCGTCGACTCCGGTGTTCGCGTCAACACCGAGCCGGTGCTGGACATCGATCTCGAGGTCGCACTCGAGGACGGCCGCCACTACGAGGCGCGCGTGCGCGAGCTCGCACCGCAGATGTACGCGGGGCGCGTCGAGCCGGGCGCCAACATCGGCGTGCGCGCCGACGCGGCCGACCCGCATCACCTCACGCTCGACTGGCTGCGGGAGCTCGAGACCTAGGACGTCGCGACGCCGCGCCGCGGCGTCCGAGCGGGAACGCCTGGATGTCGCACTCCGGCGTCAGACGGGGAACGTCGTGACGCCGCGCCCGGGCGTCAGCGTGCCGTGCACGGGCTGGTCGTGCTCCTCGGCGGGCACGGCGTCGAGCAGCTCGTCGTCGAAGACGACCGCCAGCACGGGTGCCTGCGTGCGCGCGAGCGCGCGGTCGTAGGAGCCGCCGCCCTGGCCGAGCCGCCGCCCACCGCCGTCGACGGCCAGCGCGGGTGCGAGCACGAGCACCGCCTCGCCGATCCCCGCGAGCCCGAGCGACGGGCCGCGCGGCTGCAGCACGCCGCGGAGGCCCTCGACGAGCGGTGCGTCCTCAGCCTCGTACTCGGCCCACTCGAGGTCGTAGTCGGGCAGCAGCAGCGGCAGCAGCACGCGCACGCCGCGCGCGCGCAGCGCTGCCAGCAGCGCCAGCGTCGGGGGCTCGCCGCGGATGCCGACGAACGCCGCGACCGGGCCCGGCCCGAGCGCATCGGCATGCAGCGCGAGGGCGTCGCCGGCGGCCTCGAGCTCGGCGGGCGGGCGCGCCGCGCGGCGGGCGCGCAGCGTGCGCCGCAGCCCGGCCTTGGCCTCGGCGCTCACGCTCAGCGCTCCTCGCGCACGTACGGCTGGCCGAGCGCCGCCGGCGCGCCGAGGTGGCGCTTGACCGAGCCGGTCGAGACGGCCACGAGCACGACGATCGTCATCACGTAGGGCAGCGCCTGGAACAGCTCCGGCGCGACGGTGACGCCGCGCGCCTGGAGCGTGAACGGAAGCGCCGAGAACGCGCCGAAGACGTACGCGCCGACGAGGCAGAGATCGGGCCGCCAGAACGCGAAGATCACGAGCGCGATCGCGATCCAGCCGGCGCCGCCCGTCAGCCCGTCGAGCCATTGCGGCGTGATCGAGAGGCTGAAGCACGCG
>DASXXY010000193.1:0-2987 GCA_036502805.1 Gaiellales bacterium
CGCTGCCGTCGACGCGGCTCGCAGGGATGCCCCAGCCGCCCTCGACGCGGTCGGCCATGCAGGGGTTGATCATCTGCCGGCTCGTCGGCGTCGAGTAGGCATAGCCGTTCGACTGCAGCACGAACACCGCCGGCACCTTCAGCACGGCGGCCAGGTTGAGGCCCTCATGGACGTCGCCGGTGCTCATCGCGCCGTCCCCCCAGAACGTGAGGGCGACGCGCGGCTCCCCCCGCCGCTTGAACGCGAGCGCGGCGCCGACGACGAGCGGGCAGAGGTCGCCGAGCATCGAGACGAGCGGGAAGACGCCGTGCTCGCGCGCACCGAAATGCATGTTGCCGTCGCGCCCGCGCGTGGGGGAGTCGCCCTTGCCGAGGAAGTTGCGGAACGCCTGCGTGGGCGTCACGCCGCGCGCGAGGTGGCATGCGAGCTCGCGGTTGAGCGGCGCGCAGACGTCGTCGGGGCCGAGCGCGTAGCCGGCGGCGGCGGCGACCGCCTCCTGCCCGCGCCCCGTGTAGACGGAGCCGGAGACGCGCCCGCCGCGGTACAGCATGCCCACCCGCTCCTCGATCAGCCGGTGCAGCAGCATGAGCCGGAAGAGCGCGAGTCGATCCTCGCGCGTGACCGCGTCCGCGGGCTCGCACGGCAGGACGCCGCGTGCGCCGGGATCAGTAGCCACCGAGCCTCCTGAGCTCGTCAACGACGCGCTCGAGCGACGGGATGTAGGCGTCCTCGAGCTCGGGCGCGAACGGCACCGGCGCGACGGGTGCCGCGATCAGCACGGGCGGGGCGTCGAGCAGCTCGAAGCCGTCGCGCGCGATCAGCGACAGCACCTGCCCGGCGGCGCCGAGCGACGTGCTCGCCTCCTGCAGCACGCACGCGCGCGATGTGCGCGCGAGCGACTCGAGGATGGCGGCCTCGTCGAGCGGCCAGACGGTGCGCAGGTCGAGCACCTCGACCGACGCCTCGCCGGCCAGCTCCTCGGCCGCGCGCAGCGCGACGTCGACCATCGCGCCATAGGTAATCAGCGACACGTCGCTGCCCGCGCGCACGATCTGCGCGCGGCCGATCGGCGTGCGCAGCGTGGGCTCCGGCGCCTCGGCGCGCAGCCGGCGGTAGAGCGCCTTGTGCTCGAAGTAGAGCACCGGGTCGTCGTCCTCGACAGCGCTGCGCAGGAGGCCGTAGGCATCCTCGACGCTGCCCGGGCAGACGACCTTGAGGCCGGCGGTGCCCACGAAGAAGCCCTCCGGGCAGCTGGCGTGGAACGGGCCGCCGCGCACGCCGCCGCCGAACGGCGCGCGGATGACCACCGGCAGCCGGATGCCGCTGCGCCAGTGCGTCTTGGCGCCGACGGTCACGATCGAGTCGAACGCGCACGAGATGAAGTCGGCGAACTGCAGCTCCGCGATCGGCCGCTCGCCCATCCAGGCGGCGCCGAAGGCCGCGCCGACGAAGCCCTCCTCGGCGATCGGCGTGTCGATCACGCGCGCCTCGCCGAACTCCTCGAGCAGGCCCTTGGAGACGCCGAACGGCCCGCCGAAGTGCCCGACGTCCTCGCCGATCAGGAAGACGCGCTCGTCGTCGCGCATGGCGTCGGCCATCGCCGTGCGGATCGCCTCGAGGTAGGTGACCTCGGCCACGGCGCCACACTACCGCCTCCGCCCGCCGGGGCATGCTCTGCAGCCGCATGGCGGAGTAAGGTTGAAGCATGGCCAAGGCGACTGCAGGGGCACAGCTCTCGCGGCGCGAGATCGCCGCATGGCGCGGTCTCCTGCGCACGCACGCCCGCGTGCTCGCCGCGCTCGACGCCGAGCTCGAGCAGGCGCACGGGCTCGCCGTCCCCGAGTACGAGGTGCTGCTCGTGCTGACCCAGCGCGGCGACCAGCATCTGCGCATGAGCGAGCTCGCCGATGCGGCGCTGCTCACGCGCAGCGGCATGACGCGGCTCGTCGACCGGCTCGAGAAGCAGGGGCTCGTGCGCCGCGAGCGCTGCCCGGCGGACGGCCGTGGCACGTACGCCGTGATCACGCCCGAGGGCCAGGCGCGCTTCGACGCCGCGCGCCCGACGCACATCGCCGGCGTCCGCAGGCTGTTCCTCGATCCGCTCAAGAAGAAGGAGCAGCGCTCGCTCGCCGAGGCCTTCGACGTCGTGCTCGGAGAGACGCCGGAGCCCTGAGCGGCGCGCAGCGCACGCGGGGGTCGTGACCCCGGCTCGGGGCACGAGCTCATCGGATCCACAGGACGCTCGTCTACGCTCGCTGGCGTGCGCTCCTCGCAGGAACCAGCAGGAGGGCGCACGCCCGCGCAGGCGGCGCTCGCGCGCATGCGCCTACCGACCGGCCCGCGCGCCTGCGAGCTCGCCGCGGTCGCCGTGCTCGCCCTCTTCGCGGTGCTCGTGCTCGCGCCGCTGACGCTGCTGCACAGCGTCCCGAACGCGTATGACACGGACGCCTTCTACGCGCCCTACGCGGCCTTCCTGCACGAGCGCCTGAGCCACGGCGACTTCCCGCTCTGGAACCCGTTCGCGTTCTCCGGCCAGCCGTGGGCGGCCGATCCGCAGTCGGGCGTGCTCTACCCGCCGGCGATCGTCTCCTACGGGCTCTTCGCGCCGGCGACCGGCATCGTCGTGCTCGTCAGCTTCCACTACCTGCTCGCGACGCTCTCGTCGTACTCGTTCGCACGGCTGCTCGGCGCGGGGCGGCTCGGCGGCGTCTACGCGGGGCTCGCGTTCGGCGTCTCGGGCTACCTGCTCGCGCGCTCGCAGGCGCTCGGCCTGCTGACGGGCGCGGCCTGGCTCGCGGCCGCGGTCGCAGCCGCGCAGTACGCCGTGCACCGCAGGGGGCGGGGCGCCTCGCCGCTCGTGCTCTCCGCTGCGCTCGCGCTCTCGATCCTCGGCGGCTCGCAGCAGCTGACGGCGGTCGCTGCGACCTCCGCGCTCGTCGTGCTCGTGCTGCAGCTGCGCGGGCGCGGCCTCGCGATCTTCGTCGGTG
>DASXXY010000194.1:0-4096 GCA_036502805.1 Gaiellales bacterium
CGTTCATCGCCCGGCGCGAGTTCGGGATCTTCCTCGTGCTCGCCGCGCTCTGCCTCTACTTCAACACGCGCAACAGCGCGTTCGGCAGCCAGGGCAACTGGGCGACGCTCGTCGAGTACGGCTCGCCGATCCTGATCGCAGCGGTGGGCGAGACGATGCTGCTGATCTGCGGCGAGATCGACCTCTCGGTCGGGCACGTCTACGCGTTCGCGCCGCTCGTGATGTACAAGGCCGCGGAGCACGGCTGGCCGCTCATCCTGGGCCTGCTCGTCGGGCTCGGAGCGGCCGCCGGCGTGGGGTTGATCAACGGCCTCGTCACCGTCTACCTGCGCGTGCCGAGCCTGATCGTCACGCTCGGCATGTTCAACGTGCTGAACGGCATCTCGCTGCTGATCTCGGACGGCTCGCAGCAGACGACGCCCACCGGACCGCGCTTCGGCGAGTGGTTCGGCGTGGGCGACTACCACACGTTCTACTGGGCCTTCGGGCTCATGCTCGCGATGCACTTCGTGCTCACGATGACGCCCTGGGGACTGCACACGATCGCCGTCGGCGGCAACCGCGTGGGCGCGAGCGAGAGCGGCGTCAACGTCAGCTGGATCCGCGTCGGCAACTTCGTGATGTGCAGCGTGCTCGGCGGCTTCGCCGGCATCCTCACCGCGCAGCACGTGGGCACGACGGACCCCCTGCAGGGCGGCACGAACCTGATGTTCTACGGCGTCGCGGGCGCCGTGATCGGCGGTACGGCGCTGATGGGCGGCTCGGGCACGGTGATCGGCTCGTTCATCGGCGTCGCCGTGCTCACGGTGCTCAACAACGGCTTCACGCTGCTCGGCGTCGACGCCTTCTACAACGACCTCTTCATCGGCATCGCGATCCTGCTCTCGATGGGCCTCGGCTACATCATCGCGCGCGTCCGGAGGCAGCCGGCATGAGCGTCTCCGAGCCCGCCGCCGTGCAGCCCGACGGCGCTCCCGACGACGTGCTGCGCGTCGAGCACCTGGCCAAGAAGTTCGGCGCCATCACGGCGCTGCGCGACGTCAGCCTGCACCTGCGCAAGGGCGAGGTGCTCGGGCTGATCGGCGACAACGGCGCCGGCAAGTCGACGCTCGTGAAGATCCTCTCGGGCTTCCACCGGCCCGACTCGGGCACGATCTCCGTCTTCGGCGAGCCCACGCAGCTGCGCTCGGTCATCCATGCGCGCTCGCTCGGGATCGACACCGTGTACCAGGACCTCGCGCTCGTGCCGGGCCTCTCGGTCTTCCACAACATGTTCCTGAAGCGCGAGCACACGCGCCTGCGGGTGCTCGACAACGGCTCGATGCGGCGACAGGCGCGCGAGCACCTCGACTCGCTGGGCGTCAACATCCCCGACGTCAACGCCGAGGTGGCTTCGCTCTCGGGCGGCCAGCGCCAGGCGATCGCCGTCGCTCGCTCGGTCTTCTCGGATGCCAAGATCATCCTGCTCGACGAGCCGCTCGCCGCGATGGGCGCCAAGGAGGGCGGGCTGATCCTGAAGCTGATCCGCGAGCTGCGCGAGCGCGGTGACGTGTCCCAGATCGTGATCGCCCACAATTACCTCCACGTGCTCGAGACCTGTGACCGCGTCTGCCTGCTCCAGAACGGCCGAATCACGTTCGACCGCCCAACGGCGGAGACGTCGGTCGAGGAGCTGCTGACGCTCGTCGGGGCCGAATACCGCACGCCCGACCCGTGAGCAGCAGCGCGGGCGGCGCGACGCCGGCCGAGCCGGTGGTCGGCGCAGGCCTCGCCGAGCACGTCTACCAGCTGCTCAAGGCCGAGGTCATCAACGACCAGTTCGAGGCCGAGCAGCGGATCGTGATCGAGACCGTCGCGATCAGGCTCGGCGTGAGCCCGACGCCGGTGCGCGAGGCGCTCGCGCGGCTCGCGGGGGAGCAGCTCGTGGCGTTCCGCGCCTACGTCGGCTACTCCGCGCTGCCGCCGCTCTCGCTGGGCGAGCTGAACGACCTCTTCGAGGCCCGCGAGGCGATCGAGTGCGCCGGCGCCGTGCGCGCCTGCGAGCGCGCGAGCGAGTCCGACGTGGAGCGGCTGCGCGCGATCGACGCACACATCCGCGCGGGCCATTACGGCAAGGAGCGCTACAGCGAGTTCGCGGCGTTCGTGAACGACAACCAGCGCTTCCACGAGACGCTGCTCGACGCCGCCCGCAACCCCGAGCTGCGGCGTGCCTTCGACGCGCTCAACTACGAGGCGCGCATCGCCCGCCGCACGCGCGGCCGCGGCATCCCCGACCTCGAGCTGATCTGCCAGGAGCACACGGCGATCATCGCGGCGCTCGCGGCGCGTGACGCTCCTGCGCTCGTCGCGGCCGTCGCCGGCCACGCGCGCGAGAGCCACCAGCGCCTGGCCGACGACCTGGCGCGCAAGCTCGCCGCAGCGCGAGTCTGAGCGCAACACGGGGGTCTGGCCCGCAACGTGCGGGCCTGACCCCCGTGTTGCAGGCCTGGCACCTCGTGTTGCAACGCACTGCAAGGCCAAGAAGGCAGGCCGCATTCGTCGCCGCGACACCTCGGCCGGCGACCCGTGCGCGACAGATCCGCTCGCGCGGCCGCGCGCTGAGGATGGCTTCGGACAGCCCGTTGCAACACACGGGGTCAGGCGTGCAACACGGGGGTCAGACCCGCACGTTGCGGGTCAGACCCCGGAGTTGCAGCAAACGCTACGGGCCGCGCCACTCCGGCTCGACGAGCCAGCCGGCGACCTCGGGGGAGGGCGCGGGGCGGGACTTGCGGGTCAGCGAGAAGCCGCCGTCGAGCTTGAGCGTGTCGCCGTTGAGCGACTCGGGCGCCTCGCCCGCGAGCCAGTGGACGAGCGCCGCGAGCTCCTCGAGCGTCGTCAGCGCCCCGCGCGGCGTGTCCTCGTAGGCGGCACGCTCGGCGTCGTCGCCGAGGCTGCCCGCGAGCGGGCCGACGGCGATCGCGTTCGCGCAGAAGCCCGTCGCCGCGTTCTCGATCACGGCCACGCGCAGCACCGTCTGCAGCAGCACGCCGCCGGCGCCGTAGGGCCCGGAGCCGGGGCTCGGCATGGAGCTCAGGTGCGGGATCACGGCGATCCAGCGCCTGCCGCCGCCCTGGAGCAGCGCGCGGGCCGCGGCGGCCGGGCGCTCGGCGATGTCGCGGATCGCCTCCGTCCAGGCGTCGAAGCCGATCTCGGCGAGCGCGCCGAGCCGCGGCCGCGGCGCCACCGTCACGAGCACGTCGTGCCCCGCGACGTCGACGCCCGTGCGGAGATCGCCGCCCCAGGGCAGCTCGGCCGTCTCGCGGCCGAGCACGCCGAGCGCGCCGGCGAGGCCGGGGGCGGCGGAGTCGGGCGGTGCGAGCAGCGCGGTCGGCATCAGTAGGGGCTCATGACGAGGCCGCCGTCGACGCGGATGTAGGCGCCCGTCGTGTAGCGCGCGCCGTCGCTCGCGAGGTAGGCCACGGCCTCGCCCATCTCCTCCGGCTCGCCGGGGCGGTGGCCGAGCGGGATGATGCGCTTCACGCCGGCCTGGGCCTCGGGCGTCGCGAAGTCGGGCGAGCTGTCGTTGATCGCGCTCGCGACCCAGCCCGGGCCGATGTGGTTGACCGTGATGCCGTCAGGCGCCCACTCGCGCGCCATCACGCCGACGAGGTGCCCGATGGCCTGCTTCGTGCCGCCGTAGACGCCCATCTGCGCGAACGGCATCTGCGCGTGCACCGACGACGTGACGACGATCCGACCACCGCGGCCCGCGGCGCGCATGGTTGCGGCGGCGGCGCGGCAGGTGAGGAACGCGCCGTGCAGGTTGACGCCGACGATCCGCTCCCACAGCTCCGCGCTGAGATCGGCGACGTCCTGCCAGTCGCACAGCCCCGCGTTCGCGACGACGATGTCGAGCCGCCCCATGCGCTCGACCGTCTGCGCCATGAGCGCCTCCACGGCGACCGGATCCCCGACGTCTGCCGGGATCAGGGCGGCGCGGCGGCCGAGCTCCTCGATCTCCCGCACGCGCCGCTCGCCCTCGTCAGTGACGGCGAGGTCGTTGACGACGACGTCGGCTCCGTGGCCCGCCAGCACGCGCGCGATGCCGCCCCCG